>NZ_KV801092.1:0-250 GCF_001810405.1 Staphylococcus sp. HMSC069D12 | reverse complement strand
TCTATTAGAGGTTCTATAACAATTCATTACATGAACTCTAGACATATTTAACGCTCGATTTAAAGATTGAACAATATGAAAACGATCAATAATAATCTTCGCGTTAGGAAATAATTGTTTGATTAGTGACATATATGGTTCATACATATCAATCGTTACTGTTTTGACTTTTTGTCTGAGTTTTAAAGAATAGCGATAAAAATGATCTTTAAGCGATTTTAACTTACGATCCGCTACCACATCTACGATG
>NZ_KV801091.1:0-38034 GCF_001810405.1 Staphylococcus sp. HMSC069D12 | reverse complement strand
GGCAGATGCTCTCCCAGCTGAGCTAATTCTCCAACGTGCAAGCCTGGCGACGTCCTACTCTAGCGGAATGTAAATCCAACTACCATCGGCGCTAAGGAGCTTAACTTCTGTGTTCGGCATGGGAACAGGTGTGACCTCCTTGCCATTGTCACCAGACAATAACTTACTTAATTAATTATAATGTCGATTGTTTTAATTTTCAATAGTTAATTTTACACTTTGTTAAAATTATCTTTACAAGTATTTTACAAAATAAAGTTTCGTTTTTGACGACTTTTATATCATACAACATTCAAAAAGCAAAGTCAACTAATTTTTGAAACTTTTTATTTAACAAGTTTATTATTTGTCGTTTCGCTTCTTTTGAACACTTTTACTATGTTAGCACATCTCAACCATATTGACTACACTTTTTTTATATTGTTTTACAATAACTTCTCTACTCTTTTTTACTTTTGTAACTTCCCCTTGATAATAACCCTTTATCACACCATTATATTTAATCTTTTAGTTTTATATAAATTGAAAACTAATTGTTCCTTTTGTCTCTTTTATTAACAATAACTGTCTCAAAATAAAAAAGAGATTGAGATATATTAGGTTAACATTTGAATAAACCTAAACTTTATCTCAATCTCTAATATTTAATTTAATCTATTTTTGTCTCATATAAGGGAATAATAATACGTCTCTAATAGATGGAGAGTCAGTTAACAACATAACTAAGCGATCGATACCGATACCTAAACCACCTGTTGGAGGCATGCCATATTCTAAAGCTTCAATATAATCTTCATCCATTTCATGCGCTTCATCATTACCTTGTGCTTTTTCAACAAGTTGTGCTTCGAAACGTTCACGTTGATCAATTGGATCATTTAATTCAGTGAATGCATTCGCATGTTCTCTACCTACGATAAACAACTCGAAACGGTCTGTAAATCTTGGATCTTCCGGATTTTTCTTCGCTAAAGGCGAGATTTCAATTGGATGTCCATAAATAAATGTTGGTTGAATTAACGTTTCTTCAACTTTTTGTTCAAAGAATTCATTTAAGATATGACCATATTTCATACTATCAGTAATTTCAATACTATGTTCTTTAGCTGCTGCGATTGCTTCTTCATCAGATTTAATTTGATAGAAGTCTACACCTGTAGCTTCTTTCACTGCATCTACAATATGAAGGCGTGTCCATGCAGACTCTAGGTCAATTTCCTCTTCATTGTATTGAACTTTTGCAGAACCAAATACTTCTTGAGCAATATGTCTTACCATAGATTCAGTTAAATCCATGATATCGTGGTAATCAGCGTATGCTTCATATAATTCAATCATAGTAAATTCTGGATTATGTCGTGTTGATACGCCTTCGTTACGGAATACACGTCCAATTTCATAGACTTTTTCAAGGCCACCAACAATTAAACGTTTTAAATGTAATTCAATTGCTATACGCATATAAAGTGTAGCGTCTAGTGCATTATGGTGCGTAACAAATGGTCGTGCTGCTGCACCACCTGCAATTTGATGCATCATTGGTGTTTCAACTTCTAAGAAACCTTGTTTATTTAAGTAATTACGCATTTCTTGAATAATTTTACTACGATTAATGAATGTTTGAGTACTATCTTGATTTGTAATCAAGTCTAAATAACGTTGACGATAACGTTGTTCAATATCTTGTAAACCATGGAACTTATCAGGTAAAGGTCTAAGCGCTTTAGATAATAAAGTGAATGTCTTAGCTTTTACTGATAGCTCGCCAGTATTTGTTTTGAACATTACACCTTCAATACCAACAATATCGCCTAGGTCTGCACCTTTCCATAAATTGTCGAAATCTTCTTCGCCAATTTGATCCTTACGCACGTAAATTTGAATCTGACCAGTCAAATCTTGGACATGTGCGAAACCAGCTTTACCTTTACCACGTTTAGTCATCAAACGGCCGGCAATCGACACATGACTTTCATCTTCTTTATCATGTAATTCTTCTTTTGAGAATTCATCCCATTGTGATTTTAGTTCACTAGCAGTAGCTGAGCGCTCAAAACGTTTTCCAAATGGGTCAATTCCTAAATCAATTAATTCTTGTAGTTTTTGACGACGGACCTGCATTTGGTCATTCATTTCTTCTGACATAACTTTCTCTCCTTTAAATTTCATTTTAATGAAAATCGTTCCATGGATTATTTCTAAATTGCTTATAGGATATCATATTACTAATATAGTGTTACTTAATTGTATTGTTTTACAAAATTGACATTACCTGTATCACTTTCAAAGTATGATCATCACTATTTTCACATTTCAATAATATTAATTAAATGCATAATTAATACTTCTTAACCTTTATATTTCTTCACTGTGTCATCTGGTATGACTAAATCAGAGATACGAGTATTTGAACGAGGTTCTATTTGTGTTGATGCAATATCATTTAATGGTATTAATACAAAAGCACGTTCACCCATTCGAGGGTGGGGAACTTCAAGGTCATCTTCTTCTATAACCTTATCTCCATATAACAAAATATCGACATCTAATGTCCTTGGACCCCAACGAATGTCTCTAACTCGATGTAATCGTTGTTCAGTTTCTAAGCAATATTTAAGAAGTTCTTTGGGCTCCAATTCTGTTTCAATTTCTAAACACAAATTTAAAAAATTGGGCTGCTCAGTATACCCCACTGGTGCAGTTTCATATATTGGAGAGATCTTAGTCACGGAAATACCTTCAATACTATCAATTATTTTTATAGCATCTTGTAATTGCTGTTCCCTATCACCAATGTTGCTTCCTAAACCTAAATACGATTGTACCATTTAACGATTCTCCCTCACTATCTCTATACCTACGCCATCATAGTGACCAGGAATAGGTGGATTTTCTTTAGTGATTCTGACTTTCGTTTCCATTACACGATTATAGTGTGAATTTATACGTTTTGCAATACGTTCAGCTAGATGTTCGATTAAATTACATGGTGGACCTTCAACGATTTCTTTAACATCTTCAAACACTTCTCCGTAATGCACAGTATCTATCACATTATCAGATTGTCCCGCTTCTTCTAAATTCACTTTCAACGTAACATCTACTACAAAGATTTGACCTATCTCATTTTCAGCAGGTAAGGCACCGTGGTATGCGTAAAATCTCATACCATTAAGAAAGATTGTGTCGTTCATCTTCATTCTCCTTTAAGAAATCCATACTTTGACCTAATCTAGCGTTTAATTGTACATTATGTACACGCACAGCTTTGACGCCTTTCATTATACCATAAGCTGTTGTAGCAGCTGTCGCCTCATCACGTTCTAACGCTTTAGTTTCTGTACCAATCATTTCTTTAATAAAACGTTTTCGACTCGTTGCTAATAAAACAGGATACTCAGTTGCTACAAGTTCATCTAAACGTGCCATTACTTCATTTTCTTCATCACGTGTTTTGGCAAAGCCAATCCCAGGATCTAGCCATATTTTATGTTTTGGAATTCCGGCCATTTCTGCTTTGTTCGCTTGAGTAATAAGTGATAATAGCATTTCTTCAACAACTGGTTGTTCGCGATGTCCGTTACCATTATGCATTAATACAACTTCAGCATCGTAAGCAGCCACAACATCAAGTATTTTAGGATCATATAACCCTGCCCATTGATCATTGATCATCGTTGCACCTAATTTTAAGCACGCTTCCGCTACTTCACTACGATATGTATCTATTGAAAGTTGAATATTAAATTTTGCAAGTTCTTTCACTACAGGAACTACACGCTCAATCTCTTCTTCCGTTGAAATTTCTGTAAATCCTGGTCGTGTAGAAATACCGCCGACATCAATGATATCCACACCTTCTTCTATCATCTCTTTAGCACGTTTGACCGCTTTATCCACTGAATTATACTTACCACCGTCAGAGAATGAATCTGGTGTCACATTCAATATTCCCATAATTTTTGTTTTAGTCATTCTTGTCACGTCACCCTTCGTTCTTTTAGAAAATGGTATGTAGAAAAATATCTACTTTTGCTCAACAGTCACATATTAATGATACACTCATTTTCTAAACATTTCAGTTTTTATAATCGCCAAAAACATTCAACGTATTTAATAATTTAAAACAAGGTATTCATCTCTTCAAAAAGAAAACGCTAGCGAAGCAAAATTAAGCTTCACCAGCGTATAAATATTGTTTAAAAATTAATCATCGAATGAATATAAAGGTGTTGATAAGTAACGTTCACCATTACTTGGCAATACTGTTACAACTGTTTTACCTTTACCTAATTCTTTAGCTTTTTGAATTGCAGCATGAATTGCAGCACCAGAAGAAATACCTGCTAGGATACCTTCTTCTTTGGCAACGCGACGTGATGTTTCCATAGCTGTATCATTGTCTACTTTGATGATACTATCATAAATATTTGTATCTAAAGTATCCGGTACGAATCCTGCACCTAAACCCTGCAATTTATGTGGTCCTGGCTCACCACCACTTAATACTGGTGATGCTTCAGGCTCTATAGCAACGATTTCAACATTAGGATATTTTTCTTTTAAGACTTTACCTACACCAGATAAAGTACCACCTGTACCTACACCTGCTAAGAAAGCGTCGATTTGTTTACCTTCAAATTGTTCTACTAATTCTGGGCCTGTAGTTAACGCATGAATTTCAGGGTTTGCTGGGTTTTCGAATTGTTGTGGTTCAAAGTAACCATGCTCTTCTTTTAATTCTTTTGCTTTTTTAATAGCGCCTTTCATAGCTTCTGAACCTGGTGTTAAAACTAATTCTGCACCATAAGCTTTTAATAAGTTACGACGCTCAGAACTCATTGTTTCAGGCATTGTAAATACTGCTTTATAACCTTTAGCTGCACATACGAAAGCTAAACCGATACCTGTGTTACCACTTGTTGGTTCTACAATCGTATCACCTGGTTTAATTTTCCCTTCTTTTTCAGCTTTTTCGATCATAGCTAATGCGATACGGTCTTTTACTGAACCACCTGGATTTTGGTATTCTAGTTTTACGTAAACATCTGCTGCATCTTCATCTACAACGTTTCTTAATTTTACTACCGGTGTATTGCCAATAATTTGAGTAATGTTATCTACTGGTTTTTGTGCCATTGAAAAAACGCTCCTTTTAACTTTCATATTTAAAACTTAGTTTTTTTATCGGATATAACTATATTCTATCAGAATTTTCTAAAAAGAAAAAGCTAATTCTCTCATTTTAGAATTGAAGTTACATTTTACTTTTACATTATTTTAGTTTCCCTATAAAAAAGGCAATAAACACGTGATGGTTTATCGCCTTTAGTATATTTTTAATTATGCATTCATTGAAGCTAATAGGTCTTCAAGTTCAGCTTCTGAATAATTATATTTATTACCACAGAAGTGACAAATAGCTTCCGCGCCATGGTCCTCTTTAATCATATCTTGGATTTCAGCTTCTCCTAAACCTTTAATTGCATTTAGAAACTTCTCATGACTACAGTTACATTCAAACTGAGCTTGCATAGTTTCTAAGATTTGAACGTTATCTTCACCAAGTATTTCTTTTAAAATACCTTCTGGCGTTAATCCTTGTTCAATTAATTTAGAAACGGGTTGCATATTATTTATAGCATTTTCTAATTTTGTTACAGTTTCATCTTTAGCGCCTGGCATTACTTGAATAATAAATCCTCCAGCAGCTTTAATAGAATTGTCAGGATTTACTAACACACCCAAACCAACTGATGAAGGTGTTTGTTCACTTGTCGCAAAATAGTATGTGAAGTCTTCTCCTAATTCACCTGATACAATCGGACTTGCACCTGAGAAATAGTCTTTCATACCAACGTCTTTCACTACTTGGATGGACCCGTCTGTACCAACTGCTCGTCTAACATCTAATTTACCTTGTTCATTTAATGGAAAATGCGTTTGTGGTTTATCCACATAGGCACGTACATTACCTTCAGCATCTGCATCTGCAATGATTCTTCCAATAGGGCCTTTACCATCAACTGTTACTGTTAATTTTTGTTCACCTTTAAGCATCGAACCCATTAATAAAGTTGCTGTCATTGTTCTGCCCATAGCAGCTGAAGCTGTTGGCCAAGTGTAATGACGTGTTTGTGCTTCTTGCACTGATTCAGTTGTTAGCGCAGCGTACGCACGTATTTCTCCTTCGTAAGCTAATGATTTTACAATATAATCATGTGTCATCCTTATAAACTCCTTTAGTACATTTATTTTTATATTGATATTATTTATGCTTTAATCTTTCAATTATTTCTACATTTTCCCTTTAAGGATACTTATTCTACACTTGTTTAATAAGAATATGAAGTAACTTGCTTTCAACTCTAATGTTGTCTCTTTCACGATCACTACATATTAAAAAATCTCCTTTGACTAAGGGGCATTGCCTTACTCAAAGGAGATAATAATCCAGTTTAAACTTATCTATTGCTAGGGTTGTTTGGATCGTTTGGATTATATGGCTTATCGATATTTGGAGATTGTTCATGACCTGTGTCTTCTTCATTATTTGAATGTCCACGATGTTGATCATTATCTTCTTTACGATCTTCTCGCATGTCTTCTTTACCTTCTTCTAGTTGTTCTTCGCGGATATCATCGTAAGATTTACCATATTTACCTTCGCTATAGTCAGAATCTTCATCTTTAACAACACGAGCAGCATCATAATCTACTTCAGGTAATACACCATCATAGAATAATGAACGGATTTGTTCAGCTACTAATGTTTCTTCTGTTAACAATGTTTTAGCGATAAGTTTAAGTTCTTTTTCATGGTCTAATAAGATTTGTTTACAACGTTCATATTGTTCTTTAATAATACGTTGAACTTCTTTATCAATTTCATAAGCGATTTGACCAGAATAGTTAGATTCACCTTGCATATCTTTACCTAAGAATACTTGTCCACCGCCGCTAGATGAGAATTGTAATGGTCCAAGTTTTTTACTCATACCATACTCAGTAACCATAGAACGTGCAATTTGAGTTGCTCTTTCGAAGTCATTTGATGCACCAGTTGATACTTCATGGAAATTGATATCTTCGGATACACGACCACCTAATAAACCACAAATTTTATCTAATAATTCAGGTTCTGTCATTAAGAAACGATCTTGTTTAGGTAACATCATTGCGTAACCACCAGCTTGTCCACGTGGAACAATTGTTACTTTATGAACAACTTCTGCTTCATCAAGTACCATACCGATAACTGTATGACCCGCTTCATGGTGAGCCACAATATTACGTTCTTTATCTGAAATGACACGTGATTTTTTAGCTGGACCAGCAATAACACGGTCTGTAGCTTCTTCAATATCACGCATGTCAATTTTGTTTTTACCTTCACGTGCAGCAATTAAAGATGCTTCATTTAATAAATTCTCTAAATCTGCACCTGAGAAACCAGGTGTTCTTTGTGAAATAGCTTTTAAGTCAACAGTTTCATCAAGTGGTTTGTTTTTAGAGTGTACGTGAAGAATAGCCTCACGACCTTTAACATCTGGACGGCCAACTTGAATTTGTCTATCGAAACGACCAGGGCGTAGTAATGCTGGGTCTAAGATATCAGGACGGTTAGTTGCAGCAATCATGATAATACCTTCGTTTTCACCGAAACCATCCATTTCAACTAGTAATTGGTTAAGCGTTTGTTCACGTTCATCGTGACCGCCACCAACACCTGCACCACGTTGACGTCCTACTGCATCAATTTCATCGATAAAGATAATACATGGTGCATTCTTTTTCGCATTTTCGAATAAGTCACGCACACGGCTTGCACCGACACCAACGAACATCTCAACAAAGTCTGAACCACTGATTGAGAAGAAAGGTGCACCCGCTTCACCAGCTACGGCACGTGCTAATAATGTTTTACCTGTACCAGGAGGGCCTACAAGTAATACACCTTTAGGTATTCTTGAACCCATTTGTTTGAATTTCTTATTATCTTTTAAGAAATCTACTATTTCAATTAATTCTTGTTTTTCTTCATCTGCACCAGCGACATCTGAGAATCGTACACGACGTTTTTGGTTATCGTACATTTTAGCTTTGGATTTACCAAAGTTCATCATACGACCACCACCGCCGCCACCTTGTGCTTGGCTAAGGAAGAAAATGAATAGGAAAGCAATAATTAATACAGGAATTAATGTTGTCAACATACTTACGAAGACACTTTGTTTCTCTTCTTCTTTAACTTTAAAATCTAGTCCTTTTTGGCTTTTTGCTTCATTTGTAATTTTTTGTAAGTCTTTTTCGTTATTGTATAAAATCGTTGAAGAGTAATCTTCATCATTTTTTGTTTTACCACTTACCAAGTACACATTTTGCTCAGGTTGGATTTCTAAGGTCTTTAAATCACCTTTATCCAATTTCTCTACAAACTGTGAATAGGAAAGTTGTTTCGGTGTATTGCCATTCCCATTTATGTAAGAAAATACGCCGAATATAATAACGCCAATAATTGCGATAACAAGCACATTGCGAAAAGCTTTTTGCATGCGTCATTTCCTCCTATTTCTATAATAAAGCTAACAAAAATTGTAACACAAAACTTCTCTTAAAGGCTAGCATTTCAACTTTTGTAATACTTTTCAAAATCCTTGTGTTATCAAACTTTTTAAAACTTAAGTTCTCTAAAAACGATAAGTTTTTAAAATGTGTTTAAGCATATAAAATGAGTCTACACTAATTCATTTATTAAGTATAGTTATTATATCTTAAACACGATTTAATTATATTAACATCTAAATGAATTTCACTTATTTGTTATAAATTTCTGGTTTTAATGTGCCGATATACGGTAAATTTCGATAATGTTCAGCGTAATCCAATCCATAACCTACAACAAATTCATCAGGAATTTTCTTACCAATATATTTAGCTTCAATATCAGCTTTACGACGATTTGGTTTATCCAGTAATGTAACAATTTCAAGTGAATTAACTTTACGTGATTGCAATAACTCAGTAATTGATTTCAATGTTGTACCTGTTTCTAAAATATCTTCAATGATTAGGACGTCTTTATTTTCAATAGATGAACCTAAATCTTTTAAGATTTGAACTTCACCAGTTGATTCAGTTCCGCCATGATAGCTTGAAACATCCATAAAATCAATTGCTAAATGTGTGTCGATGCGTTTAATTAGGTCTGCCATAAACATAACAGAACCTTTTAGAATACCCACACATACAAGTGGTTTATCTTTATAATCTTTAGTTAATTGTTCTCCTAAATCTTTACAAATATTTTGTATATCTTCTTCAGTTAACAATATTTCTTTTAAGTCGTCTTTCATTCGTTATTCATCTCCAATTTTTTTGATTTCTATATGTTGATTATATGCTTTAGCAATATATAAATTACCTACAGCAATAATTTGATGGTATTGATCTTCAATTAATGGCATTTGCATGCGCACATCATTTGGAATTTTGTGATCTATAAACAAACGACTCACTTTTTTATGACCTTTTTGTCCATTTAGTTCGACTTTATCTCCATTGTGACGAGTTCGTATCAATAATGGTAATTGTTGTTTAGGAATCGTCGGATGTATAACAACGAGATAATGTCCGAAACGATATGTATCTGCATCATTCACGATTTGATTATCTAATAATGACGGCTCATTTTTCGCCAATATAATAAATTTATCATATGCTATTTGAATTATCCATTTTTCAGTGAGGGATATCTCAAATTGTGCGATTTGATTACTAATCTGATCAAACCATTCATGATATTGTTTCTCTGAAAATGCCTTATTCAACTGAAGTTGTTCGAAGAGCTGATCTAACAATATCATTTTAGTTATATCATCAAGTCGATTAAATACATTTCGTGAAAATTGTATTTGAGTTCCATTTTTATTAATTAGACAATCATTCTCTATAAAGGATTGGGCTTTTTTTCGATTCTCCTGTAATTGAATATCATGCCAACGTTTCAATTTTAGTAAATGCGTGCTATCAAGATCTGCATTTTGATTAATCGCTGGTAATAGTCGATTGCGAATGTCATTTCTAACATATTTATTGTCACTGTTTGAGCTATCTTCATAATAAGGAACTTGATATTTGTGCTGATAGTCGCGTATGTCTTCTTTTGAAACTTCAAGTAATGGGCGACATATTGTGTAATGATTACGAATTGATTGAACATCTATCCCTAGAGTACTTCGTGTAGAACGTCCAGTAAATAGTCTATAGAAGATTGTTTCTAGCTGGTCATCTAAATGATGTGCTGTAAGTAATACATCTGCATCTAACCTTTTCATCATTTCGTCAAACCACTCATAACGCAATTGTCGAGCATCAACTTGTATACTCTTCCCTTGCGCTACTACATCAGTTAAATTCAAACGCTTTACATAGCAAGGTATCTCATATTGTTTACAAAATGCTTCTATAAACGCTTCTTCCTTATGTGATGCCTCTCGTAAGCCGTGATTAACATGAAGACAGGTCAATTGTTTATAAGTACGAGATGATTGTGAAAGTAAATTGTGTAAGAGTGACATACTATCTATACCTGTCGAAACAGCAATCACAACATGATCAGTATTGCTCCATAGTGACGTATTAACTTTCAACACAAAGACCTCCTTAATAACATGAATATACCTTATTGCAATATTACAATGTAGTCATCAAAAAAAGAGTGGAACTAAAATTCATTGTTGAATTTTAAGTTCCACCCCGCAAAAATAACATATCTTACATAAAATAAAGGGCAATTCGATAGGACGACAATTGTTTATCTTACGGTGAATGTTACCTTTGCTATTACCAATTGTTATATAAATAATATATTATAAATTAGCGTCTTGAACCTTTACCACCACGTCTTGATTCAGTTTGTCGTTTAATAGATGTTAATTTATCTTCACTATCTTTTAAGAAATTGCTTAATTTCTTTTCAAAATCTTCACCTTTTTGTTGTGGTGGTCTATTGTGATTTGATTTATGTTGTGGTCTACGAGGACGATCTTTTGCTTTTTTTATTGAAAGGCTAATTTTACCGTCATCTGCAATAGATAAGACTTTAACTTCAACTTCGTCTCCAACTGATAGGTGATCTTCAACATTCTCAACATAGTTATCAGCCACTTCACTGATATGAACTAAGCCACTTTTCCTTTCAGGTAACTCTACGAATGCACCAAATTTTTTGATACCAGTAACTTTACCTTTTAGCTTGTTTCCTACTTCGATTGACATATTCTAAATAAATCCTCCCGATTTTGATTCGATTTTAACCTTATTATATTCCTGTTTTAATATTTTCACAATGCTATAAAACCAGATAATTCATTCTTATTTAAGAAAAACGATTATCCTTAATGTTATCAGTTGTCATTAGAGGATTTAGACTTAGAATCATCATTATTAGGCAATTTAAAAATAACTTCACCTTTATTGCTCAGGTAATAATCGTCTCTTGCTACTTTCTCTATGTAGTCTTTATTATTTAAATTACTAAGTTCTTCTTTTAATGCGATTTCCTCGTCTTGCTTTTTCTGAAACTGTTCCTCTTTATGTTTACGCTCAACTGCTGCTTTATCATTGCTTTGTTTTTGGACGACAAGCATGATGGATAGAATAATTATGATTGCTAATAATATCCCACCGAATACAGTTACTCTTCGTCTAACAACGCGCATTTTCTTTTGTTGTCGTTGCTTCTTTCGATTCTTTTCGGAGGTATACTGATTCCCTATTTCTTCTACCTTTTTACTCATTGCTTGTCACCTCCTTCAGTCTATTCTTCTTCAAACTGGTTCTGATTAATACGTTCTTCTTTAATTAAATCGTACATACCTTTAGCGTTTTCTTTAGAAGCATGTTCACTTAAACCAGTTACTTTAACTGTAACAAGCTTTTGTCCGAAACGAATAACTAATTCATCTTCTACCTTAACATCTGTTCCAGCTTTAGCTACATTTCCATTAACGGTAATACGTCCTTGATCACTTATCTCTTTCGCTAAAGTACGACGTTTAACAAGTCGCGATACTTTTAAATATTTATCTAATCTCATAAATCTTTCTCCCCTTGTTGCAAAAAGTTTCTAAGGGTTTCTTCATCAAAATCCTTATTTTTGGTTTTATCATACAATGCCATGAAGTGGTCTGCAAATACTTTCTCAAATTTAACTCGTGGTGCTTTACCTTCTTTACTTTTAGCTGTCTGCCAAATGTCATTTAATTCTTCTATCGATGCCGCTTTTTCATCACCAAAAATATGCGGATGACGACGAATCATCTTAGCACTTAAGCTTTCAATGATTTCTTGAATGTCCATATAGCCTTCTTTTTTGCCAATACTTGCATGTAAGAGAACTTGAAGTAAGATATCTCCTAATTCTTCTATCATGTGCCAATCATCTTCATTATCAATTGCTTCGAATAATTCAAAGCTTTCTTCCAATAGATAGCGTTTGAGGGAGGCATGAGTTTGAACACGATCCCATGGGCAACCAGTTTCATCATCGATTAAGCGATTTATAATCTCTACTGCATAATCAAAGTTTCGATATAATACTTCATCATTTGTCACTTTAGGAACGTAGACACTTGTTAAATTATTAAATGCGTCTTCGTGATGGTCAAGTTCAAATAAAGGTACCTCTAGTACAGAGGCGCCAGTGCTATGTGCGCCAGTCACTACTTTGACTGGAAAATCATCTGGATAATGTTCCATCAAAGTGATTTTAATATCTGCTGCAACCATAGCACTATATACCTGAGTAATAAGTGTATGTGTACGCACATTTAATAACTGTTCGGTTAATGCCGTACCATCTAACAAAGTGAAACCATCGTTTGGATCTTGGTTAATCGCTGCGAAAATATCATCTATAAAACTTTTACCACCTAGCATTTTAACATTCACGTCTTGATGATGGTCATTGTAGTCTAACAACTTGGCCGTCGTTGTTTCAGCTACACGTGGATGTCCAGGTACGGCATAGACAACATCTTGTGCTTGCGCTTTTTCAATTAATACATCAACAATTTGTTGATACACAGAATCGAAATCTTCATTCTTTTCATAAATAGTATCAAAACTTTCGAATTTAAGCTCATCTTGTAATTGATTAATTACAGGATGGTCTAGTGTCCTAGTATAAACAAGCGGTTGTTGTATTAAAAAACGATAGATACCAAGTGGCAACTCATCTAAACCGTAGTTTCCTAAACCAACAATTGTAATTGTATGTGTCATTAATGTCGTCCTTTCTTTATATGATAAAGCTTTTCGCCAAATGGCAAATGTTTTAATTCTCTATAACCTAAGATGTTCATATATATAACTAATATTAATAATACGGCAATGCCTATGATTGCCACAACAACTAACTCTATAAGTCCACCTATACGTCCCGCTTGAGGTAATACCTGCATACTAATTTGAATGATTATCGTCATGATGACAAGCGCAGTAAACATTTTCAAAATGAATGGTTTCATTTGACTAAAGTGATACTGCTTAAGCACTTCTTTATGCAGTATAATTACAAAACAAATAAGGGACAAAACAGTGCTAATACTAGCGCCAGCAATACCATAATGATGAATCAATAGGGCGTTAAGTATCCCTTTCACTACTAAGCCAATAGTTACACCAATCAATATTGGACGAATGCAATTGAGTACTTGTAATAATGCAATATCCATCATTATAAGCGATACACAGATAACCGTTAACATATAGGATCCAAGTGTAAAACCTAAACTATTGGTCTTAAAGAAGACTGCATTCATCATAGGTAATAAATTAATTAATCCTATACCAGCTGCTGAACTAATTAATATAGTGATTTTAAGCGATGCATTAGCGTAACGATTCATTTTAATTTGATTTCGTTGTTCGATTGCTTCAGTTAAAAGTGGGATTAACACAAAACTAAAAGTTGTCGTAACAATTAAACCCATTTGTATAAATGAAGCTCCACGATCATAAATTCCTTTTTGCATGATTGCTTCTTTAAAATGTAGGCCGTGTGATTGTAGTGTATGAACAATTGTAAAGCTATCTATAAATTGCCATAATATGACCAATAATTGGCTCAATGCAAATACAAGTGTAGCCATAAGTAAGTCTTTCCAAGGTATATTTGCTGATAAATTCTGCATCTTAAAAGAGAAAGGTTTCATAACTATTAAAAAGAGACTTGAACCTAAAAAACCAAGTGCAGAAGCTAAAATAGCAATCGTTCCTGCTTGATATATTGACCAATCTTTACTCATAAATAAACCAATGGCTACAATGATGAGACCAACACGAATGATTTGTTCAATAACCTGGGAAATAGCGGGTATATTCATACGTCTTTGACTTTGGTAATAACCACGACACACACCTAATATACCAATAAATAAATAACTCAAACTTGCCATTCGTATCATAGGTGCAAGTCTTGAATCTCCCATCAATATAGCCACTGGGTGAGCTAATAATAAGAGCATTAAAAATATTACTATGCCTAACGTTTGAAATCGTATTAGCACTTTTGAAAACGAAGACGGTTGTCCATTAATACCAAGCGTTTGCGTTACCGCACTTGGAATAGCATTCATAGATAAAATCATCCCTAGCGCCACAATTGGATATATTTGTTGATAAGCATACAACCCAGTATCTCCGAGAACATTTTGGTAAGGCACTCTGTAAATTGCACTTAAAATTTTAACTATGATGAGTGCAAGGGTTAGAATCACAACGCCATTGAATGCTGTGTGATTAGAGGGTTCAATGTATTTGAACTCGTTTGTACTCTTAGATGATAACGATTGTGTAGATTTAGATTCTGATATACTTTTAGTTTTCATCTTCAATAACCATACTTCCTTCAAGACATCTCACAAGGAATTTCAAGTTATCTAACCATTGCTTAGACTTGGTAAGTGTTACATGCATGCGATTTTCTTTAACACCTAGTTTCATTGCACGTCCTAAAGGTTGTGTTTGTTTAAACAGTTCTTCACCGTTCATTTGTCCTGTTGCTTTCACTGATAATGACACTTCAATTTGCTTACCTTTATCTTTAATTAAAGTTACCCCTGCATGTAGCGCATGTATTTTAATTTCAACCATTTCAAGTAAACGTTCAACTTCAACTGGATAATCATTGAATCGATCTATCAATTCATCTTTAATATCAAATAATTGTTCTTCTGTTTCGACTTTACGTAGTTTTTTATAAATTTCAATTTTTGCTTGCTCATTTTGAATGTATTCTGCAGGTAAATAGGCATCTAAGTTGAGTTCCATTTCCACTTCTGGTGCATCTGGTTCTTCTTCTTTAATACCACGTTTTTCATTAACCGCTTCTTCTAACATTTGTGAATACAAGTCAAAGCCAACCGAATCAATAAAGCCGTGTTGTTGTTTACCTAGTAAGTTTCCGGCACCACGAATATTTAAATCACGCATGGCAATTTTGAATCCTGAACCCAATTCAGTAAATTCTTTAATAGCTTGTAATCTTTCTTCTGCAGTTTCAGTTAGCACTTTATTCGCAGAATGTAAGAAGTATGCATAGCCAATTCGACTTGAGCGTCCTACACGACCGCGCAATTGATACAATTGGCTTAATCCAAAGCGATCTGCTTCTTCTATAATTAGAGTATTCGCATTAGGTACATCTACACCTGTCTCAATAATAGTTGTAGTCACTAAAATATCAAATTCGCCATTAATAAAGCTTAGCATTGTTTCTTCAAGATCACGTTCTGTCATCTGACCATGTGCAACGGCAATATTAGCATCCGGCATTAACATCTGTAATTGTTCACGTTTTTCATAAATGGATTGAACTCTGTTGTATAAATAGAATACCTGTCCATCACGTGATAATTCTCGTTCTAAAGCTTCTTTAATAAAATTATTATTTTGTTCTAACACATAAGTTTGTACAGGGAAGCGATTTTCTGGAGGTGTCTCAATGACTGATAAATCCCGTACACCTAGCATACTCATGTGTAATGTTCTAGGAATAGGCGTTGCAGTTAACGTCAGTACGTCTACATTCGTCTTCATTGTCTTAATACGTTCTTTATGACGTACACCAAAACGTTGTTCTTCATCGACTATTAATAATCCTAAATCTTTATAATGAATATCTTTGCCTAACAATTTATGTGTTCCAACAACAATATCAACGTATCCTGATTTAAGACCTTCTTTAGTTTCTTTGACTTCTTTAGTTGAACGGAATCGACTAATCAATTCAATTTGTACCGGAAAATCCTGCATTCGTTCAATTAACGTTTCATAATGTTGTTGCGCTAAAATCGTTGTAGGTACAAGAAATGCAACTTGTTTCCCTTCCATTACTGCTTTAAAAGCTGCTCTAACAGCAACTTCTGTTTTACCATAACCTACGTCACCACATAATAGACGATCCATTGGTCGCTCGCGTTCCATATCACCTTTAATTTCGTCTATCGATTTCGCTTGGTCAGGCGTTAATTCATATGGGAAGTCCATTTCAAATGCACTTTGCTCAGCGGTATCTTCACCGTATTGATAACCTACCGACATTTCACGTTCTTTATATAATGCGATTAATTCATCAGCAATATCTTCGACACTTTGTTGAACTTTAGCTTTTGTTTTCTTCCATTCTGAGCCACCAAGTTTATTTAATTTAGGCGACTTATCTTCTGAAGCAACATATTTTTGAACTTGATCCATTTGATCGACTGGTACAAAGAGTTGGTCTGTGCCTTTATATTGCAATTTAATATAATCTCGGTGAACATCTCCAACTTCTAAAGTTTCAACACCAAGATAACGCCCTACCCCATGATGTACATGTACGACGTAGTCACCAACATTAAGGTCTTGATATGACTTGATTTTTTCAGCATTAGATAAAGTTTTAGTACGTTTACGCTGTTTCTTTTGTTTTGTTTTGAATAATTCTCTCTCAGTTATAACAACAAGTTGCATATAAGGTAATTCGAAACCTTCTGAAAGACTGCCTTCTGTAACAACGACTTGGCCAGATTTAATGTCATTGTGAACATTAGTAACAGTTGGTATATGCATCTCATTCAACATCGATTGAATTCGTTCAACTTTCGTTTCAGTTTCTACTAACACCACGATATGATAGTCGTTGTGTACATAGCGTTGGAATTCAGAACGCATAATATCGTATTGCCCATAAAACTGTTGAACTGGTTTACAAGAAAACTTAATAATATGTTGTAACTGAACAGGCATAGCGGACGTAAACAAAGTGAAGTACGTCACTGGATAATCCTTCAATAACGACTCAAAACCATCATATTGCATAAATGATTGACCGATAAATCCGTTTCCACTTTCTATTAAGTTCTGAATGAAATCGTCCACTTCAGTTGTTAGCGTCTTTTCAGTTTCTTTAATACGATTATATTCGTCAGCTACAATGATGGCGTCTTTTGCAAAATAGTCAATAAGCGTTGAAGGTTGCTCGTACATAAATGCCACCAAACGACGTAATAATTGATGATCAAAAAACGTTGTTTCAAATAACTTGAAACTTTCATATGTCTCTTTCAAATCATTACGAACAGACTTGTCAATTTTTGGTCGTGTTGTTTCATATGCGGTCTTCAATTCTGATTGTAAATGTTGAATGACATCATCTGTAATAATGTAATCACTTGCTGTTGTGATTGAAACTTCTTCAATATTGTCATTTGAACGTTGCGTCTCAACATCGAAGTCACGAATTGAATCAACTTCTGTATCAAACAATTCTATTCGAACAGGTTGACCTATGAGAGGATAAATATCGATAATGCCTCCACGCAATGAGAACTCGCCGATATGTGATACAACACTCTCACGACGATATCCCATATTTACTAATTTATTTAAGAATTCATCGACATCTATATCCTCGCCTACTCTAAACGTAATTTGATGTTCTTTCCATAGTTCAAATGGTGTGAGCCACTTTTTCAATCCGTTCAAAGGAACGATAAATAACCCTTTCTTATTATGAGCTAATGCAGTCAGTGTTCTTACACGTTCACTCATAAGTTGAGGGCTTTGCGTTGAAAATTCTTCAGTCATAATATCTTGTACAGGATATTTATAAACTTCAGAATGATCGATATATTGTAAAATATCAGTTTCTAATTTATCTGCTTGATATAAGTTGTTAGTGATTAACAACATTTGTTTTTGATCTTTTAGATACTTTTCAGCGATAATCGTAGCTTTCGCAGAGGGAGAGAGACCAGTTACAAGAATGTTTTGATGACCGAATACATCATCGAGTTCCTGGAAACGTTTATCATTTTGAATATAGTCTGAAATGATAGGTCTCAATTGACTTCTCCATTATATTGATTCATTACATGGTCGAAGCGTGAACTTTCAATAAAAGCTTCCACAGCGTGAGCTGAATGTTCAATCACTTTATCCATAGTAATCATCTCTTCTTCTGAAAATTTCTGCAATACATAATCAGGTACTGACATACCATTCGTTGGTCTCCCTACGCCAATACGAATTCGTTTAAATTGATCTGTACCTAAATGTTTAATGATAGACTTCATACCGTTATGTCCTCCAGCACTACCTTTTTGACGCAAGCGGATTTGACCTTGAGATAAATCTAAATCATCATACAAGACGATTAAATCTTCCACTTCAACATTATAGTAATCCATTAATGGCCCTACTGCTTCACCAGACAGATTCATCATAGTCATTGGTTCAATAAATAGAACCTTGTCACCATTTAAACGTTCAATAGTATAAGCACCTTTAAATTTTTGTTTATCTAATGAGAAATTATGTTTCTTCAAAATGTAATCAATGACTTCAAAACCGATATTGTGTCTTGTTAACTCAAATCGCTTGCCTATATTCCCAAGACCCACAATACATTTCATACGATGTTACCTCCATTGTGATTCATTTATAACGACTAACTGAATAGAATTGTGCATATATCAATTATTCATTATTTTATAACATTCCCTATAATAACACAAAAAGGGAGTAGAACAGAATTCATTAAGAATTCATATTCCACTCCCATAAAGATAACAATCAACGAATTATTCTTCGTCTTTATTTTCTTCTTCGCTATCTTCTTCTTTTTCTTCACCAACTACTTCAGGTTCTTCAGTTGCTGCTTCACCTTCCATAGCTTCAACTTCTTCTTCAGTAGGTTCATCAGTTGGAGGAACTACTGTTACAACAGATTCTTCTGGGTCGTTTTCAATTGTGAAATCGCCAGAAACTTTAATATCTGAAACTGAGTAGCTGTCATTAACTTCTAATTCAGTAATGTCAACTTCAATTGATTCAGGGATATTTTCTGGAGTTGCTGTAACTTGTAAGTCGAATAATGGTTGTTCAACTACGCCACCTTCTTTAGCACCAGCAGCTTCACCTACTAAATGAACTGGTACATCAACAGTACGTTCTTCAGTCATGTTGATTGCTAAGAAGTCGATGTGTGTAATTTGGTTTTTAAGTGGGTCAAATTGATAATCTGACACCATAACTTTGATTGATTTAGAACCAACGCCTAAATCGATAACACCGTTACGTCCTACTTCACGGATAACTTTGATGAATTCAACTTCATCAACTTTAACTGAAGTATTTTTAGTACCATAACCATAAACTACTGCAGGTACTTTACCTGTATTACGTAGTTTTTTAAGGTCAGAACGAGTTTGTTTACCTTGACGGATGATTGACTTTAATGAAGCCATTCGTATTTCCACCTTTCATTTTCAAGTCTAGATACTTATTATCGTGAGAATATAAAGTTCTGGACTTCCCTTCACTTACCCATCAACTTTATAAGTTGCTTGCAAGTGTTTATTAGTTCGTAAAACCACGAACGAATGTATTATACACGGTTGAAATGTATAAGTCAAACGCAATTGTAAACTTTAGTCAAATAATACACTTACTGATTCACGTTCATATACTCGAATAATTGCTTGAGCAAGTAATCCAGCTACTGATAATTCTTTAGTATTTGACGGTTTACGTGTGTCATCTAATAAGATTGAATTTGTAACGATTAATTCTTTAATTGCTGAATTCTCGATACGCTCCTTAGCAGGACCTGATAAAACTGGGTGTGTACAACAAGCATACACATCTTTAGCACCTTTATCTTTTAAAGCTTGTGCAGCTAAAGTGATTGTTCCTGCTGTATCGATAATGTCATCAATAATAATCGCAGTGCGTCCTTCAATCTCACCAACAATATTCATTACTTCTGCTACGTTTGGTTTAGGACGTCGTTTATCAATAATTGCAATCGGAGTTTTTAAAATGTCAGCAAGTTTACGTGCGCGTGTAACGCCACCGTGGTCCGGTGATACTACGACACATTCTTCTGGGTCAATGTTAGGGTCATTCTCAAAATGTTGACCAATGATTGGTACACCCATTAAATGGTCAATTGGAATATCAAAGAATCCTTGAATTTGTGGTGCATGTAAATCTAATGCAATCATACGATTAGCACCAGCTGTTTCAATTAAGTTAGCTACTAACTTAGCTGTAATAGGTTCACGGCTACGTGCTTTTCTATCTTGACGTGCATAGCCATAATATGGAACCACAATATTGATATTAGCTGCTGATGCACGCTTACAAGCATCAATCATGATCAATAACTCCATCAAATGTAAATTAACCGGATTTGAAGTGGGTTGGATAATGAAAACATCACATCCACGAATACTTTCTTCAATATTGATTTGAATTTCTCCATCGCTAAAGCGTTTAACAGAACATTTCCCTAATTCAATCCCTACTCGATCAGCTACCTCTTGTGCTAATGGCTCATTTCCTTTTAAAGAGAAAATCTTTAAAGATGAATTCTTGTATTCATTATTTAACATTTATAGTCCTCCAATTTTTAACTTAGACACTTTCATTATATAAAAAATTAATCGCTTTTACTATGTTCAACAAAAAATTGTGGAAAAGAGATACCAAATTTTATCAAAAAATTATTTTTTGAGATATCCTTCTTTTGTGATTTGACGGGCACGCGCAAGGGCTAAACTTTCATTAGGGACGTTGTCGGTAATTGTTGAACCTGCAGCGATTAACACACCGTCACCAACAGTTACAGGTGCCACTAAGTTAGTATTACATCCAATAAATGCATCTTTACCTACAACCGTTTTAAATTTATTAACACCATCATAATTTACTGTGATTGAACCACAACCAATGTTTGTACGTTCACCGATTTCAGCATCTCCAATATAACTTAAGTGAGATACTTTAGCCCCATCTTTAAGATCTGCTTTTTTCACTTCGACAAAGTTACCCACTTTTACATCTGAACCTAAGTTTGAACCAGGTCTTAGTTGCGCGAATGGTCCAACTTTTGTTTTATCACCAACAATTGAATCATTAATAACTGATTGTTTAATGTCAACTTGTGAGCCAATATGACTATTGTTGATTTCAGAGTATTGACCGATGACAGCTTCTTCTCCTATTTCTGTTTCACCATTAATACGTACACCAGGTTCAATAATTGTATCCATACCTATTTTGACATCTGGTCCAATAAATGTAGTTGTAGGGTCGATAATAGTTACACCATTTCTCATATGCTCAATGTTAATACGTTGTTGCAACGCCTTTTCCGCATTACTTAACATGACACGATCATTTACACCCATAATCTCATTAAAATCGTCTGTGTGATAAACTTCAGCAACACCATTATCAGCTAAGATTAAGCTGATCACATCTGGCAAGTAGTATTCACCTTGAGCATTATCATTTTTAACTTCTTCTAATTTAGAGAAAAGAACTCGATTATCAAACGCAAAAATTCCAGAACTAATTTCCGTTAATGCTTTTTGTGTTTCTGACGCGTCTTTTTCTTCAACAATACGTTGTAGTCTACGTTGTTCATCGCGAACAATTCGCCCATAACCAAACGGAATCTGAGCAGTTGCTGATAATACTGTCGCTTGCGCATGAGTACTTTCATGATGCTCAATTAACTTTTGTAACGTATGAGCTGTAATGAGTGGTGTGTCTCCACAAACAACTAAAGTTGTACCTTCCACTTCTTTCAAATGTTCGTTAGCCATCTTTACAGCATGTGCTGTTCCTAATTGTTCTTCTTGATAGCTATATAACGATTGGTTCCCCAATGTTTCTTTAACGTCTTCAGCACCATGACCTACAATTGTCACGATTTGGTTAACACCAGCATTCTTAACATTTGTTAACACATGTTCTACCATTGATTTTCCAGCAACTTTATGTAGCACTTTATATTTATTTGATTTCATTCTAGTACCTTTTCCAGCTGCTAATATTACCGCATTTCTTTGCATGAGTGGTAACCCTCCAATAAATTTTACACTTCTAATTTATTATAATTTAACTCAAGTTCGAGTTTCAAGATTTAGAAGGTTTTATAATTTAGTCTATTTAAATTTTTCAAAATATGTATTCACTAGTAGAACGCTTTATACCGCACTTGATATTTAAAAAGCAGGTTCAACAAATTTAAATGCTGAACCTGCTATAATGTATGATTTATTTAAGCTTCGTCTGAATCTTCTGATGAAGCATTTTTATCTGGAATAACTTCATCTGTTTCGTCATATACTTTCATAACGGCATCTTGAATTTCTTGTCTCATATCAGAGTTGATTGGATGCGCGATATCACGGAATTCACCATCTGGTGTACGTTTACTTGGCATAGCAACGAAAAGACCTGAGTTCCCTTCAATTACACGTAAATCGTGAATTACAAAAGCTTCGTCTAATGTAATTGAAACAAGTGCTTTCATTCTGCCATCTGTTTCTATTTTTCTAAGTCTAACATCTGTCACTTTCATGTAGTGAGCCCCCCTAGTATATATATCTTTGTTTGTTAGAAGCTTGACAATTCTTTAATCAAGGAAATTATATTCCTTTTACTTTACCTACAACTTCAATTTCAACTTTAACGTCTTTAGGTAATCTTGCAACTTCAACACAACTACGCGCTGGTTGATGTTCACTGAAATAACTACCATAGACTTCATTTATTTGTTGAAATTCATTCATGTCGGAGATAAAAATGGTTGCTTTCACAACTGAGTTTAAATCCGAACCAGCTTCTTCAAGTACGACAGACAAATTGTCTAGCACTTGTTTTGTTTGCTCTTTCACATCATCACTGACAATATTCCCTTCAGTATCTAATGGGATTTGTCCAGATGTGAATACTAAATTATTCACAACCATAGCGTGTGAGTATGGTCCTAAAGCTTCTGGTGCTTTTTTAGTGTTAATTGTTTTCATGATGTAATAAACTCCTTTTAAGAAAATTTAGACAAACTATTGCCAGGTTCTACTTTAAATTCCTGATTGTATTCATCAACATCAGATAATTTAACTAAAGAAGTATAATCCTCAATCAATCTTTGTTTAACTTCTTTTGATTCTACAAGTACAGATACCCCTTTAACTTGTGCCTTAAACTCATTCATAAGATTCATGACACCGTTGATTGAACCTCCTGCTCTCATAAAATCATCCACGACAAGTACATTAGAATTTTCAGCTAATGTACGTTTAGAAAGCACCATCGTTTCGATCTTACGTGAAGAGCCAGACACGTAGTTAATCGATACAGTAGATCCCTCAGTAACTTTATTGTCTTTTCTTATTACTACTACAGGTAAATTTAATACGTTAGCTACCGCATTGGCAAGCGATATCCCTTTTGTAGCGATTGTTACAACCGCATCAAGATCTTCTTCCATATAAATGCTAGCAATTAATTTACCAACTTTATTAAGTAAAGAAGGGTTACCTACTAAATCTGATAAGAAAAGATATCCACCAGGTAATAATCGTTCTTTTTCTTGAAGTAGTTCAATAACTTCTTCAACAATTTCCGAAGCCTCTTCTTTACTCATCATTGGTTTGTAAGTTACACCACCACTAGCACCTGCAGTCGTAATAACTGTACCTAGCTTTTCTTTTTGGAAAGTATTCTTAATAATTTGAACATCTTCACTAATTGAAGACTTCGCTTGTTTAAATTTTTTCACAAAAAAAGTTAAAGGTATTAACTGATTTGGATGATTCATTAAATACTGTGTCATAAAGACGATACGTTCACTTCTTTTATACCTCATTTGTTGTTCACCCTTCTATCCTAATAATCTTACTAAATACACTTCATTACAGCAGCCATTAACAGCATTATATATCTTTTTCGCTTGGCTTTCTTTTTGAGCAAGCCCATATACGGTTGGACCACTACCACTCATTAATGCGCCATCTGCACCACATTGCAACATATTATTTTTTATTTTTTCAATTTCAGGATGCATTGACATTGATACTGGTTCTAGACGATTCGATAAGCTTTCACATAACTGTTTATAATCACCTTCAACAATCGCCTTCTCGCACATTTCTGTATCTACATGATGTGCATCATCCAAATCTAACGCTTTGAATACATCCGCGGATGATATACCTAAATTAGGTTTCGCTAAAACTACCCAAGCTGAAGGTGGCTTTTTTAAAAAGCGTATCTTTTCACCTCTACCTTTGCATACAGCAGTTCTGTTATAGATGCAAAACGGAATGTCTGTTCCAATTTGTATTCCCAAATCACTTAGTTCATGCAAAGATTTATCCAAATTAAACAGACGATTAATACCACGCAACGTAGCAGCTGCATCAGCTGATCCTCCTGCTAAACCGGCAGAAACGGGGATATCTTTATCTATAGTAATGGTGACACCTTCATTTAAATCATAGGTTTCCATCATCAATTGCGCTGCACGATAAGCCAAATTTTTATGATCATTTGGAACATAGTTATGTTCAATATCAACAACGATTTTTTTATCTTTTCTTTTTTGGAAAGATAATCGATCGTTCAGATCAACTGTCGTCATAATCATTGCAATTTCATGATATCCATCATCTCTTTTGAAAAGTGTATCGAGCGTCAAATTTATCTTGGCTGGTGCCGTTTCATATATCATTTTTCCGCCCTCTCTTCATCTATAGTAATAAGATGATTTTAACACAAAGACTTAAAATATTTGATAGATACATGACAAATTTATGTAAAATCTTAATAAAACAATCAATTTAATTCACTAATATACGTTTTCTAATGAAATTATATTATTTTTAAGTAAAATGATTGGAAGTGAGATAGAAGCATTCACTGTCTCACGTTTGACGCATATCTTAATCTTCTACAAAAAAAGAGTGTTGAACTTAATAAGCCCAACACCCAATACATTTTAATTTATAGAGTTGTAGTACACTAAACCACTCTATATTTATGTCTAAATTAGTGTGCAACTACTTCTTGATGATTATCTTCTTCAAATGAAACTTGTACGTTCTCTGTAAGAACATCCGTATATGTATACGAAACTCTTTCAAAATTATGCTTATCTTGGTCTAATTCAACAACGAATACTGAAGGATACGTTTCTTTTAAAACACCGCAACGTTCGATTGTTTTTTTACGACCACCGTTGGCTTTTAGTACAATACGATTTCCTAAATGACAATCAATAGAATTTTTGATGTCCAAAATTGATTTTGGCATATTGCTCCACCTCGCTACAAGTTACATAATACCATATTTTGCAAGGTTATGTCAAATAAAATTTAAATTTTATCAATGTAGTAGCGCTTTGTCAACAATTTAATTTTCTAATTCTGGGAAATTTTTCTTTTCTTCATACAATCGTGCAAAATCTTGTATTGATAGCGTTTCCCCACGTCTTTTAGGATCAATACCTGTTTGTTCAAGCCATTTTAATATACTTTCTTTATGCTTTTTTCCATCTTTAAAGAAATTCTGATAATTGTTGTAAATTGTTTTACGTCTTTGCGCAAAAGCTGCTTTAGCTAATTTAAAGAAAGTTTCTTCGTCATCCACGCTGACGAGTGGCGTCTCTCTTTGCATTAATTTAACAACAATAGAATCTACATTAGGTGGTGGCATGAAAACTGTTTTAGGAACCGTTAACACTTTACTTGTTTCTGTATAGTATTGTGTAACAATAGATAATGAACCATAAGCCTTTGTTCCTACTTGGGCATTTAAACGTTCACCAACCTCTTTTTGCATCATAACAACATAACCATCAATCGGAATATCTTGTTGCATTAAATTCAATAAAATTGGTGTTGTAATATAATATGGTAAATTAGCTACGACCATGATTTTGTCACAATCATTCAAATATGTTTTAACCGCTTTACCAATGTCTGCTTTCAATATATCTTCGTTAATTATCGTTACGTTGTCATATGGCGCTAGCGTTTCTTTTAGTACAGGTATAAGTCGCTGATCAATTTCAAATGACATCACCTTTTTAGCTCTTTTGGCTAATTGCTCTGTTAAAGAACCCATACCGGGACCAACTTCAATAATACCTGTATTGTCGTCAATTTCACTTGCATCTATAATTTTATGAATGATATTCACATCTACTAAGAAATTTTGTCCTAAACTTTTTTTAAAGTTAAATCCAAACTGATCTAACAATGCCTTAGTTCTTGAAGGTGTCGCAATATCTTTTCTCTCCACCTTTTATTCACTCTCCTTTTCCATAGATAACGCTTCGCGCACATCTGATTCAGTATAACCAAATGCATTGAGTTTCTTAAGCAGTTGCTTGCCATTTGAATGTCCGATGTGTAATTTACGACCTAGTATTTCTCTTTTACGACGTGCGTCTTTACCAATTATTAATCCTAAGTCTATGAGAACACTTTTGTCGATTGATTCTTCCGCTTCTTCAAAAGGAGAACTGACGTGCATTAATGCGTCTCTAATATCTTTTGGATGCGCATGTTCAACACCGATTTTACCACGCTTATTTTTAGCCTTTTCTCTATCTAAGTATGCATGTTTAACACCTGAAACGTGTTCAGTAATCGTGTGACGTATTTTATCACCGGGAAAGTCAGGATCAGTTAATACGATAACACCTCTTGTTTCTTGTGCATTTTGGATGACTGCTAAAGTCTCTTTATTGATAGCACTCCCATTTGTTTCAATCGTATCACATTCAACAGCCGACTTTACTCGTTCTGTGTCATCTCTACCTTCTACTACGATAAATTCATTGATTTTCATAATAAAAAATCCTTACCTTTCAAATTCATTTCACATATATTATAACTACTTGTCACATAAAAAATGAGAAAGATGTCGTGTGTCATGTTTATAAAATCATACCATGACAGACACGGTTTAACATCTTTCTCAGACATATATTATTATTTTAATTTAAATAAACGTTCAGCATTTTCCGTAGTTTGATGACATACATCTTCATATGACATACCACGTAATTCTGCAATTTGTTCAGCAACTAAAGTCACACGTTCTGGTTCATTACGTTTACCTCTATATGGATGAGGTGAAAGATAAGGCGCATCTGTTTCAACTAACAATCTATCCATAGGTACATGTTTTGCGACTTCTTTAGGTTGCTTAGCATTCTTAAATGTAACTGGACCACCTAAAGAAATATGGAAGTTCAGCTTATTAATAACTACATCTGCAATTTCAGGAGAACCACTGAAACTATGCATAATTCCGCCTACTTCTTCAGCATGTTCTTCCATTAAGATATCTACACAATCTTGCGTAGCTTCGCGATTATGAATAATGATAGGCAAGCCCACTCTTTTAGCGAGAGTAATTTGTTTTCTAAATACGTCTTTTTGAACTTCAGCTGGAGATTTATCCCAATGATAATCTAAGCCCATTTCTCCAATACCAATAACTTTAGGATGCTTTGATAACTCTTCAATCCATTGTAAACGTTCATCTGTAAAATCAATCGCATCAACAGGATGCCAACCTATAATTCCATAAATAAAATCATATTGATCAATCAGTTCCATAGCACGTTCGATTGTCGGTGTATCAAAACCAACGACAAACATGCGATCAACGCCTGCTTCTCTCGCACGAGAAATGACTTCAGTTAAATCTTCCGCATATTGTTCATCATTTAAATGGACATGTGTATCGATTAACATTTTATCTCTCCTAATTTTACAATTTATTACTATTTAATAACTGCACCATTTGGAATTGCACTTGGTAAACTAACTAATGTTAAGACACCATCTTTTTCAGCTGATAAAATCATGCCTTCTGACTTTTGACCCATTAATTTAGCAGGTTTTAAGTTAGTGACCACTGCAACTTTTTTACCGATAATATCTTCTGGACGATAAAACTTAGCGATTCCAGAAACAATTTGACGTTGCTCTGAACCTAAGTCAATTTGAATTTTTAACAATTTATCAGACTTTGGAACGTTTTCAGCATCAGTAATTGTTGCTGCTTTAATTTCAACTTTATCAAAATCTTTAATATCAATTTGCGCTTTACTTGGCTCTTCAACTTCATCTTTAGATTCTTCAGACTTTGGAGGTTGCATTGATTCTTTAATATATGCAATTTCCGCTTCAGTGTCTAAACGTGGGAAGATTGGTGTTGGCTTCTCAGTTACCATAATTGGTTGTTTTAATGCACCATATTGTTCAAGACTTTCTAATTCAAATAATTCAGGTTCATTAATATTCAGTTGTTTGAAAATTTCTTTAGGTGCATGTGTTAAGAATGGACGTAGTAACACTGCAGCATATCGAATATTTTCAACTAAATGTGCCATGACATTACCAAGCATATCTTTTTGACTATCATCCTTAGCTAATACCCATGGTGTAGTCTCATCGATATATTTATTTGTACGACTAATAAACTTCCATACAGTAGATAAAGCTACAGAGAATTGGAAACTTTCCATACTTTCATTGAAATGTTTCACAGTTTCATGTGCTAATGCTTCCATATCTTCGTCTAGTTCATGTTTAGGACCTTCATATGCAGGCAGTTCACCTTGGAAATACTTATTAATCATAGAGATTGTACGATTTACTAAGTTACCTAAGTCATTTGCTAAATCATAGTTAGTGCGCTCTACAAAAGCTTCAGGAGTGAATACTCCATCAGAGCCAAATGGTAGTTCGCGCATTAAATAATAGCGTGTTGCATCAAGACCATAGCGGTCAATTAATACGTTAGGATCTACCACATTACCTTTAGATTTACTCATTTTACCGTCTTTCATCAGAATCCAACCATGTGCAAATACTTTTTTAGGAAGCGGTAAGTCTAACGCCATTAATAAAATTGGCCAAATAATTGAGTGGAAACGTACAATTTCTTTAGCCATTAAATGCACATCTGCTGGCCAATATTTCTTGAATAATTCATCATCATCTGATAAGTATCCTAATGCAGAAATATAGTTTACTAATGCATCAATCCATACGTATACAACGTGTTTAGGATTGGATGGCACTCTGACGCCCCAGTCAAATGATGTACGTGAAACAGCTAAATCTTCTAAACCAGGTTTAATAAAGTTGTTAATCATTTCATTTTTTCTTGAAGGCGGTTGAATGAAATCTGGATTAGCATCATAAAATTCTAATAATCTATCTGTGTATTTATTAATATTAAAGAAATAGCTTTCCTCTTTAACTAACTCAACTTCATGACCTGAATCTGGACTTTTTCCGCCAACAATTTTGCCATTTTCATATATTGGATCTACTAATTGCGATTCAGTGTAATATGTTTCATCTGGTACCGAATACCACCCTTCATACTCACCAAGGTAAATATCACCTTGTTTTAAAAGACGCTCAAAAACTTTTTCTACTACTTGTTTATGACGATCTTCTGTAGTACGAATAAAGTCATCATTAGAGATTTCTAACTTACTCCAAAGACTTTTAATACCACTGATCATTTCATCTAAATATTCTAATTCAGTTTTACCTACTTTTTGAGCTTTTTCTTGAATTTTTTGGCCATGTTCATCTGTACCAGTTAAGTAACGAACATCATAGCCTTGCATACGTTTATAACGTGAAATTACATCACCAGCTACTGTTGAATATGCATGGCCGATATGTAAATTACCACTCGGATAATAAATTGGGGTTGTAATATAAAATGTTTCTTTCGCCATCAATAGTCCTCCTCATCGTTTACAAAATAATAATATATACGTGTTATTTTGTTCATTATGGATTTTGATACTTAAACGCATCACGATATCCTTTTATATTAAGTTATTTCTTATTATAACTCATATCAATTTTCTAATGTCGTATCCTATTAACATTACCATAAATTCATTAATTTATGGGGTATTTCATAAGATTTTCATTGCCCATTTTCCCAGAAAAATATTTAATTAATCAACGTTTCATTGCCACATCATTGATTGACATCATGATATATATCATAAACTTCTCCAGTCTTCATATGACGGTCTTCTGCGACTAACTTAATCGCCTTTTTAGGTTTAATATTTTGTTCTGATATATAGTGTTCGACATGCTCTGAAATGGTAAGTGATTGAAACCATTGTTCAGTTTCAAGAGGCTTAGCGCCCTCAATCAAGATTACAAATTCACCTTTTTGCATAATTTCATCGTTTTGAAATGCATTTATTAAGTGCCCAACTTCTTGCATCACAATTTGTTCAAACTTTTTAGTTAATTCACGACCCACTGCAACACGTCTAGTATCATCAACTTTGGAAATGGCTTTTAACGTTTCAACAACACGGAATGGTGACTCATAAATAATTAATGTGCTATCTTGAAACATTCGTTCCTGCAATACTGCTACTTTATCTTTTTCTTTTCTAGGTAAAAAGCCTAAAAATGTATACGTATAGGATGGTAGGCCACTTACCATTAGTGCAGTTAAACCTGCATTAGGACCAGGCACGGTTTCTACGTGAATGTCATAACTGTGGGCTGCAACGACCAACTCATAACCCGGATCGCTTATTAAAGGTAAACCTGCATCTGACACTAAAGCGATATTGTAACCTTCATTTAACAAGTCAATTAAATACTCAGTTTGCTGTGACTTATTATGTTCATGATATGATTTGAGCGGTGTTTGAATACCATAATGATTGCAAAGCTTTTTGGTCACTCGTGTATCTTCACAAGCTATAAAATCAGCATTTTTTAAAGTTTCAATTGCACGAAATGTAATATCACCTAGATTTCCTATAGGCGTTCCCACTAAATATAATGTCGCCATATTTAACGCTCCTCAATCATTTTTAATTTTTGTTGTCTGCTATATGTTTTAATTTCATACTCTCTTCGCATTGCTTCTGATTTTGAACTAAACATTTCTTGATAAACTAACACTACCGGACGTCTTGTTTTAGTATATTTAGCCCCTTTTCCTGCATTATGAGTCGCAATACGTGCCTCTACATTGGTAGTATAACCCGTATATAATGAATTATCTTTGCATTTAACTATATAAACATAATGTTTAGCCATAATACACCTCTTTCATTTCATCAGTATAGTCACCCTGATTGTTATAGATGTAAAATGGTGGTGTAATGGTTAATCCCTGGTTACCGTTTTTGCGTCCCTCTACTACAATCGTAACAGCCGATTTATCAATTTTACTATAAATAAAAACCACTCGTTTCGGTTCAATACTGGCTTTGCGCATCTCAGTTAAGACATCCATTAACCTTTCAGCTCGATGAACCATCATAAGTCGACCACCTTGCTTTAATAAATGACGCGCTGCCAACATACAATCCTCTAATGTACACATAATCTCATGTCTCGCAATCTTATGCGCCTCTTTTTGATGTTGATGACGTTGATTGCTTTTAAAATAAGGAGGATTACACGTGACTAACGTATATTGAGATGGTTTAAAGTTTTGGTACACATCTTTTAAATCCATGTGATGCATTAATAATCGATTCGTTAAATCGTTATATTTGAAGCTACGACGAGCCATATCAGCCAATTGTTCTTGTATCTCGATACTCTCAATTGTTTGCGATCCTTTAGCTGATAACAAGAGTGCAATCACACCATTTCCCGCGCAAAGGTCTAATATTTTGTCATTCTTCCTCACTTCGGTAAAATGCCCTAACAATAAAGCATCTGTTGAAAATGAAAAAACATCGTCATTTTGTATAATTTTCAAATTTTCTTTAAATAAGTCATCAATACGCTCATTAGCTTTTAACATAATTTTTTTCTCCTAAAAAAGAGATGTCTTTACAACACATCGTTATATTTCAAAGTGTTGAAATCCATCCCTAATCATTAGCGTACGCTTTAATCAATTTCACTTTACATTTGCGACGTACTGTCAATCCACTGGCAATATCAACTGACCAATGGTCTAACTATTTAATACATTCATACATAGTAAACAATCCTCACCATATCGGTGTTTACCAAATAATTCTCCATTACAAATATGGAATCCTTCGCTATATAATACTGCTAAGTTATCCTTACTTGGCAATGGTTTCTTAACATGTTTAATTGAACTTTTATTATCTCTTTCCTTACTCATTGGCTTGTTGTCTTTTTCAATACGATTGGTAACTCTGACATCTTCAACCTCTTGTTCACTCTTAGCCATCAATGATTTTAAATTATCATTTTCAACTTGTAAGGCAACATTTTCTTCAATAAGTTGGATAGATAATGCTTTCAGTTCACTCATTTCCTGATTTAATTGATTAACATTACTTTCAAGTTTTACAATTTTTTCAAATAAGTCATTGCGATTCAAAAGTAACGTGCCTCCTTAATTAAAAGCTTCTAATTCTTCCATTTTATATTCTAACGGCTGTTCTAAACCATCGATTTTAACTTGCATTGAAATATCTAGAATATTCAACCCAATGACTTGTCCTTTGCCTTCAGGTGTCACAATTTTATCCCCTAAATCAGGCAACTGTGCTCTTGCCTCTTCATAAAAATCATTTTCATATTTTAAACAACACATCAATCGACCACAAGCACCAGAAATTTTAGTAGGATTTAATGACAGATTTTGATCTTTAGCCATTTTAATTGAAACCGGTTCAAAATCCCCTAAAAATGTGGCACAACATAGTGAACGACCACATGGACCGATACCACCTAGTAATTTGGCTTCATCTCGAACACCGATTTGTCTTAATTCGATACGTGTCTTTAAATTTTGTGCTAAATGTTTTACGAGTTTACGAAAATCAATACGATCATCTGCTGTAAAATTAAAAATTACTTTTGATTTATCTAATGTATATTCACAATTAACTAATCGCATATCCAGTTGCTGTTCTTTAACTAAGTCTTTACATAATTGTAATGCATTAGTGGCATCTTCATCATTTTGATAATACGTTTCGATATCTTGCTCTGTAGCAACGCGTATAATTTCTTTTAAAGGTAATGTAACATCACCATCTTCAACATCTTTAGGTGGAAACTTTACACTTCCAATTTCAATGCCTCGTTTAGATTCGACAACAACCCAATCATCTACATTTACGTCTAAATCATTAGGCGCATAATATTCCAATTTCCCTGCTTTCTGAAATTGTACACCTACGATATTTGGCATTCTAACTCACACCTTTGATTACTATTTGTTCAAATACAAGCGTCGGATTAACATTTTGCATTAATTTTTTGTGCGCTTCTGTAATTTGGTCGTACATTGTTATAACTTGGTTTAGCGATAACTGATTCGCATATTTTTCTATATTACCTTTTAAATCTGTGTATGTAAAATCTCGTTCAATTCCTATTTTGGCATGCATAATATCCTCAAAAAACGCGTTAACGGCTGCTAGCGTTAGTAATTGTAACTTACGATTTTTCGCATTTTTTAATAAATCTATTATTCCAATTAATGCCATAGGTCTATTCGTTAATAATAAGTCACACCAATGTAAGATCACTTTCCTAAGTGTAACTAAATCATGTTCTTCATTTAAATCTATTGCAGTTTCTAGTTGCGTAGTATAGGTGCTTAGCATTTCAGCTACAGCTCTATTAATATCTTCATCAACTAATCTATCTATAAAGTCTTGTTTATCACTTGGTTTAAAATAAACATGCTGACAACGTGAATGAATTGTATCTAAGATTTGTTCTGGCTTCGTTGATAACAAAATGGCTATCGTATTCTCAGGTGGTTCTTCTAAAAACTTTAATATACTATTTTCCCCTTGAACAGTAAGCTTTTCAAAATCTTCAATGATATAAACTTTATGTGTTCCTTCAATAGGAAGTTGAATCATACGATGTACCAATTGCTCAATTTGCTCTTTCTTAATTGAATTTTCTTCAGAAGATACATACATGAAGTCTGGTTGGTTGAAGGTTTCAACTTTCATTTCACATTGCTGATTCCCATTACATAGAATAAGTTTTGCAAATTCCATCGCTACATGCTTCATTGATTGTGCATCATCACCTTCAAAAAGGTAGGCATGCGATAGTTTATTTGAATGATACGCATTCGCTAATTTTTGTTGTTCATCCATGCTTGCTTACTCCTTATTCAACTTTATAATATAAAAGAGGTTAGGACCAAAGCATTTAGAATTTATGCAAACTTACCGATTAGCAAAATTATATTTCAAATTTTGTCGAATCGAGTTTCTCTACAACTTAACATGTTGCAAAAAAGTTTGCTAAATCTGCCTTCAAACACCGTCTATCAGTGTTCCAGAGCATAAGCCATAATGTCCCAACCTCGAATATTGTTTATTCATCTAAGGTGTCTTAATTTCATTATTCATTACTTTTAAATGTTAAAATCTATGGAATGATTCGACTGGCATTACAAATACTGTAGCGCCTCCTACTTCCACTTCAACAGGATATGGTATGTAAGAATCTGCACTACCTCCCATTGGTGTCATTGGTGAAACAAGTTGATCTCTATTACCGCAAGTATGATCAATGACTGATAAAATATCATCTACACGGTCATCATCTACACCACATAAGAAAGTAGTGTTACCTGCTCTTAAAAATCCACCAGTAGTTGCTAATTTTGTAGCTCTAAAGTTATTTTTTACGAGTTGGTCTGAAAGTTCTTGACTATCCTGATCTTGAACGATCGCTATAATCATTTTCATCTTAAAACACCTCTTCTTGTTATTATATCATAATTATTTTAAAAAATTTAAGATTATCTCATAAGTTTCATTGACTACATCATCAATATTACGTGTCGCATCTACCACTGCAAAACGCTGAGGTGTTTCTTGAATGATTTGTCGATATCCTTCAATCACCTTCTCGTGAAATGCAATATCTTCTTTATCAAGCCGATTTTGATCTCGTTGATTTTTAAGTATTCTATCTCTACCGACTTCTGCCGTAATATCTAAATAAATGGTTAAATTTGGATAAAGACCATTTATTGCAAAATCATTTAATTGCTTCACTTCTTCAATACCTATACCCCTTGCATAACCTTGATATGCAAGAGAGCTATCAATATATCTATCACATAAGACAATTTTATTATCATTTAACGCGGGCACAACTTTTTCTACTAGGTGTTCTCTTCTAGAAGCAGCAAACAACATTGCTTCTGTACGTATGTCCATATTTTCCCCTTCTAATACTACCTTACGTATTTCTTCACCAGTTGGTACTCCTCCAGGTTCTCTAGTAGCAATCAACTGATAATCCTGAGCTAACTTTTCAGACACACGTTGCAATACAGTTGTCTTACCTGAACCTTCAGGACCCTCGAATGTTATAAACGCCGACATTTTATTCATCCTTAACTAATATTTTTTCTTGTTTTATACCTTCAACTCTATCGCCTTTTTGAAGATATTCTCGCATTAATTTTATCATATTTTGGGTTATTCTTTCCCCTTTTAAATAAACAGGGATACCCGGTGGATATGGTATGATGTGCATTGCTAATATCTTACCTATCGATTGATCAATATCAACCCATGTTACGTTACCACTATCTTGTGGGAAGTATGTACCTTCATCTAACGGTATATGTATTGGTGTTGATTGTTTAGTTGACAATGGACATGGTAGATTGATTTTAGTGATTTTGTTTAATAGTGTTTCAAATGGATACTTATCGTCCTCATGCCATAACGGCAATACAAATAAAACTTGCTTGTCGTCAGCTAATTCAATGTATATACCCATTTGTTCAAACCATGTTTGTATTTCAAATCCAGAATACCCTTGATACTGAATTAATAATTTTAAAGGATCACTTACACAAATAGTAGTTAATCCAATCATATTTAGCGTATCAATAAGTTGATTTCTTTTTTCAAAAAATAGCGTACTATCGTAATCAACATAAAATTGATGTGCTAGCTCAAGACTGGCCATCACTAAATATGAAGGACTAGAAGTCTGAAAGTATCCTAGATATCGCACTATTTCATCTTTCAATGGCGCATCTTTATGAATAAACAATATAGATCCCATCGTGAGTGCGGGCAATGTCTTGTGATAAGACTGCACAACATAATCCGCGCCACTTTCAAGTGCAGATTTTGGAAAGTTTTTTAAATTAAAATGTGCACCATGTGCCTCATCAACTAATACTGGTATCGCTTCACGATGTGCTCTATCTACAAATGCTTTGATATCAAAGCATTCACCATAATAGTTTGGATAGGTTACAATAGCTAACTTCTGATTATTAAATGTCATACTTTGTGTGTCCGGACCTAAATATTGACTACTATCATTACTCTTAGTCATTGCTATTATATCAGCAGGTTGCTGTACAATATCCAATCCATGAAAGACTGATTTGTGCACATTACGACTAATCAAATAATTCCCTTTTAATTTTGAAAATGACTGTATCACTGATAAAATTCCTGAGGTTGTTCCATTAATTAAGAAATACGCGTCATAATCCGGTTGCTTATGAATATGTTGCATACTTTTTAATATGATATCTTCTGGGTGATGCAAATCATCAAGTCCCGTAATTTCAGTCATATCCATCTTAAAGTCCAAATTTTTTACATTACCGATTGTTCCATTTTTGTGACCAGGTACATGTAAAGAAATAGCATTTTCATTTACCAATTGAGATAATTTATGAAAAATTGGAAGTTCCATATTATACACACTTTCTAATTATTTAGTGCACTTGCGATAAATCATCATTGCCATCGCGTTGTTCATTCCACTTTGCTTTCAATAGTCCCATGACATAACAATCTTTATACTTTCCTTGAGTATAAAAATGTTCTTTTAATTCACCTTCTATAATGAAACCTGCTTTTTTATATATGTGCACTGCTTTTTCATTATTCACATCCACATATAAATAAACTTTATTCAGGTTCAAGACTAAAAAGGCGTAATCAATTGCCATTTTAAATGCTTTTTTAGCATAGCCTTTATTTCCAAATTGTGAATCTATAATAATTTGAATTTCACAATTTCTATGTACAAAGTTAATTTCCACTAGTTCTACAACACCGATAGACGTGTGATCATCTTCAATAATGAATCTTCTCTCTGATTCATCTAAAATATGCTTTTGATATAACGTTTTTAACTCACTTAATGATTCATACGGTTCTTCAAACCAGTAAGACATAATCGTATATTCGTTATTTAAATGATGTACAAATTGTAAGTCTGTTTCTTCTAAAGCTCTAATTATCATTCTTAGCACTCCTTTAATTACAGTGTAGACAAGCGATTTCACTAAGTAAAGTAACTCAATACTTTAACTTTCTATTCGTTAAGGTATAATTCTTTCTCTAGCGGAACGTAAATCTGCTACCACCGGCGCTAAGAAACTTACTTTACTTCGAGACAAGCGCTCGCTTCCTTCCTCATTTTCTAAAATTGCTTGCTCTTTTAGCTCAACTAAACTCACTTCTCAATTTCTCAATTCATCAGCTTCAAACACTTTCTCCTCGTAAAGCTATTACACTTTTATTTGTTGTTATCTTATTAAACCTTTGGTTTTGTTTTTATGCATAAAAAAAGAGACCTTTCGGTCTCGATATCGGCTCATCGCATCCATACAATTTGCCTGGCAACGTCCTACTCTAGCGGAACG
>NZ_KV801090.1:0-40767 GCF_001810405.1 Staphylococcus sp. HMSC069D12 | reverse complement strand
CCCATGTCATTATCTTCAGCTTGGTGTTTAGTAGGGTCATTATTGTTAATTACATCATGATTGAAACCAGGATCAGTATCGTTATTGTCATCAACATCATGGTTGAAACCAGGATCTACATTGTTGTTACTATCTTGGGATGTAATTGGGTGACCATTGTTATCATGGTTGAACTCTTGGTCAATGTTACTTGTTGCTGCAAAAGCATGGCCGTGTGACATAAGTAATAGTGATGATGTTACCAATGTTGTTCCAAAAGCATATTTAAAACGTCTTTTAATCAATTTATTCACTCCTTAGTAAAAAGCATTCTTCATACATAAAGATGATTATTTAATAATTAAAAATATCATAAATATGTATATTAATAACTTAACATAATAATTTAATTTAAACCTTAATATCTTCTATCAACTGAATGACAGTTTTGTCATACATTTATTTAAGACAAGCGTATGATATTATATAATCAACTTTTTGAAACTAAGAGAGGGTGTTTTAATGCAATTACGCAAAGTTACAGAAGAAGACTTGTTCTCACTTATTCAACTTGAAAATGAGGGCTTTACGCCAGATGAAGCGGCAACGCCAAAAACTTTGAAACAGAGAATCAATAAAATACCTGATACATTCATTATCGCTAAAAAGGAAGGACGCATAATCGGATATATTAATGGACCTGTAATTAATCAACGATATATAACCGACGACTTATTTGAAGAGATTCAATCCAACCCTAACAGTGGTGGTTATCTTAGTGTATTAGGTCTAGTCGTTAACAAAGATTATCAAGGACAAGGGATTGCGGGCAAACTGTTAGAGCAATTTGAGAAACTGGCGAAGCAACAATTAAGATGCGGTGTGACACTCACATGTCGAGAAGCTTTAGTGTCATTGTATGAACGTTATGGCTACAACAATGAGGGAGAGTCAACCTCACAACATGCTAGTATAAAGTGGTATAACATGGTTAAAGAAGTGTAAGGATAAGGTTGAGACGAATACATTTCAACCTTATATCTATATTATGTTTAAATTATTTCTTGAGTGTTCTAACATTTTTTATTCTCACATTTTAAATAGATATTTCCCTCTTTGGACATTCACTCCAGTAATTAAATAATACTTTCTTTTTAAAGTTTTTGATTAATTTTTAAATTTCAATTTTAAAAGTATAAGAAAACTATATTTCAATAAGAAGAAACGAGTTCTATTTCAACTTAAATATTCTGTATTCAATAATAATTCTTCAATACATCCTTATTTTAAATACGATGAATAAAATTAGGATAGTTACAAAATTGTTATATAGTTTAATTCTATGTATTTACATGCAGTTTAATGAATTTTAACCCTAATCATTGAAGTGGTTATGTGCTTATGTTTATTGGTTGAGGTTATTTTTACCATTATATCTTATTAAATCAAGCTTCATATACGTATTGCAAGATTAACACTAAAATCAATTTTGAATAGATGATTGAATGTTATTGAGTTTTGTGCAATAAAACCTAGAAAAACTATATATATAGATGTTCTAATTCTGTTGAAATTTACATGTAAAGTGAACTATAATGATGTACATTCAAATTAATTGTGGTCAATTAGTCAATTGGGAAGTAAGTGTGAGAATAAAGGAGAGTATTATGTCGAGAAAAGAGAGAAATTTTAAACGTTCCTTTGGTCAAGAAAAAGCTAGGGTCAAACTTTATAAATCTGGTAAACAATGGATTAAAGCTGGGATTAGAGAAGTTCAATTACTTAAAGTGTTAGGTCTACCCTTTTTAAATAAAGATGTTGAACAAATTAATAATTTAGATACTAATAAAGATAAAAATTTTAAAAATCAAGCGATGAAGGCGACAGGTTTAGTAGGAGGCGCCTTTACATTTGCAATGTTGAATGATCATCACGCATACGCAGCTTCTGAAACACCAATGACTTCAGAAATTGCATCTAATAGTGAAACAGTTGCAAATCAAAACTCAACCACAGTTACAAACTCTGAAACCTCAACAACTGAGTCTATTTCAAGTCAAACAAGTACCTCCCAAGATGCTACATCTAGTACAAATTTAACAGAAAAAAGTACTTCATCATCTACAACAGATAGTCAAACAAGTACAGATTCAACGTCAGATAAATCTACATCAAATTCTGATACTAAAGCTTCAAGTTCATCAACTACTGATAATTCAACAAGTAATAATAGCGCCACTTCAGAGAAAGATACTAATAGTCAAGCCAACACGACATCTACTGATAGTCAAAAAGGTAGTACTTCAACCAGTGATAATAGTATTACGTCAACAAGTACAAAAGATAATCAAATAAGAAAAAATTCAACAGAATCAAATAGTATAACGGCATCAAATTCTACATCAGACAGTAATAGTGGTTCAACAGTTTCTACTAATTCAACGACGTCACAGTTAACGAGTACTTCAGAAAGTCAGATAAATACAGATTTAGGTTCTACATTATTAGTGAGCGATTCAACAAGTACATCTACAAGTACAGCACCACTAAAACTTAGAACATTTAGTAGATTGTCAACAACATTCGCAGCAACGTCAACTACAAATACTTATACAGGTGCAGGGACTGACACAAATTATAACATACCAATTTACTATAAATTAACAACTGTTAATAATGGAACGTCTATGACATTTACTTATACAGTTACATATGATAATCCAGCAACTACAACGGTTGAAATACCGACTTCATTAAAAGATGGTTATGCAATATACAATACAGGTACATCTAATCAAACAATGTTTACATTAGGTAACGGATATGGAACTCCTTCATCTGCCACGAACTATATTACAGACTCAACAGGTGCAAAGATTAGCGTTCCAAAAGAAAATACAACAGTTATGGTTAAACAAGGTAATGGATATACTTGGGCAAATGGTTATCAAATGAATGGAACTCAGGCTAAAAGGGCTATGGTTTAACAACGACATGGACAGTTCCTATTAATTCTGGGGGCGATACATCGTTTACATTTGATCCATACTCTACATCTGTGACAGGTGGTACTGACTTTTTTAATGGTCAAAAAGTTACTGTAACTGATCCAAATGATAAAGAAGACCGGGTATATGCGAAATCCGATGAAAAGAATAAAGCGATACTTGAGAAAGTAAAAGAAATTCATGCCACTAAACAACCAGTACTCTTAATAACAAGAACTGCAGAAGCGGCTGAATATTTTTCAACCCAATTATTTAAAGACAAAATCCCTAATAACTTATTAATTGCACAGAATGTTGCTAAAGAAGCACAAATGATTGCTGAGGCAGGACAACTGGGTGCTGTTACAGTTTCAACTAGTATGGCTGGTCGTGGTACAGACATTAAGCTTGGCTCTGGAGTCTATGAGCTCGGAGGACTTGCAGTCATAATCAATGAACATATGGAGAATAGCAGAGTTGACCGACAATTGCGTGGACGCTCTGGTCGTCAAGGTGACCCAGGTGTTTCACAGATTTATGTATCATTAGATGATTATATTGTTAAACGTTGGAGTAACTCTAAACTAGCTGAAAATGAAAAACTAAAAGACGTTGATCCAGACAAACTACAAGATAGCCCTTTTTTCAGAAGAAGAGTAAGAGGGATTGTCTCTAAAGCACAGCGTGTATCTGAAGAAACCGCAATGATGGCGCGTGAAATGGCTAATGAATTCGAAAAAAGTATCGGCATTCAACGTGATCGTGTGTATGAAGAGCGCAATCGTATTCTTGAAACGTCAGACTTCAGTGCATTTGACTTTGATTCGCTAGCGCGTGATGTCTTTGACTATGATTTGAGAACAAAGCATATTCATAATAAAGATGACATCATCAAATATATTTATGAGCAGTTGAGCTTTAGTTTCAAAGATGACGCTATTAGCCAACAGATTCAAACACGTGAACAAACCATTGATTATCTAGTGCAACAATTTAACAAACAATTAAAAGAGAATATGAAAATTGCAAATAACGATTATTTTAAATTACGATTTCTTCAAAAAGCAATATTGAAAGCCATAGATGTAGAATGGATAAATCAAGTTGATCAACTTCAACAACTTAAAGCGAGTGTTAATAATCGACAAAATGGTCAACGAAATGCAATATTCGAATATCATAAAGTAGCTTTAGAAACATATGAAATGATGCTGATAAATATTAAACGGGCAACGATTCGTAATTTATGTTTAAGTATTCTAACGTTTGATAAAGATCAAGATTTAGTAGTACATTTTCCTTAAAATGAGGTGTTCATAGATGACAATAAATAATATTAATTTTGGCATTGGGTGGGCGAGCAGTGGTGTAGAATATGCTCAAGCTTATCGTGCCAAATTATTAAGAGAGGTAAATCAACCAGCTAAATTTATCTTTCTAGACTTTATTTCCGCAGAGAACATTCAAACGTTAACTGACAATATCGGGTTTAAAGATGATGAAGTGATATGGCTGTATCAATATTTCAGTGATATACCTATCGCACCAACAACGTATACGGTTGATGACTTGAAAAAGGATTTAGGTAATCCTGTCACTGCCCAAGTGGTTACTGGTAAAACTATGCGCTTATACATCGGGAATGATAAATCCTATGTGAGCTGTTATTTGAAGAATGAAGATGACATTATTGTCGATCGTGCAGAATTTGTCGTCAATGGTATGTTAGTTCGGAAAGATTACTATAGCTATGTACGAACTTTCTCGGAATATTATGCACCATATGAGAATCGTGCCAAATTATATAAGCGACAGTTTTACAATGAGGATGGCTCTATTGCTTATAAAGAATATATAGACGGAGAATCGAGTGTCTATGTATTTGAGGATGCTAGATTATACAGTAAACAGGAATTTGTAGCTTATTTTATGAAAAAGTTGCATCTGACTGAACAAGATATCGTTATTATTGATAGATCGACTGAAGTTGGTCAAAGTATATTAGAACATAAAGGATCAAGTAAAGTCGGTATTGTTGTACATGCGGAACATTATAGCGAAAATGCTACAAATGATAGCTACATTTTGTGGAATAACTATTACGAATATGTATTTGCACAAGCACCATATATCGATTTTTATATCACTGCGACGGATTTACAAAATCAAGTTTTATCCGAGCAATTCCAAAAATATACATCACATCAACCTCGTGTCAGAACTATCCCAGTAGGTAGTCTACATCAATTAAGTTATCCAATTGGGGAAAGAAAGCGATATTCTATGCTTACGGCTTCTAGGTTAGCTAGTGAAAAACATATAGATTGGATTGCGAAAGCTGTAATTAAAGCTAAAAAGAAAGTCCCAAAATTAACATTTGATATATATGGTCATGGTAACGAAAGATCGAAAATTGAAGAAATCATTAAAGAAAATGAAGCACAAGATTATATTCAACTTAAAGGTCATAAGAAGTTAGATGAAATCTATGTGAACTATGATTTATTTGTATCGGCTTCAACAAGTGAAGGGTTCGGTTTGACCTTAATGGAAGCGGTAGGTTCTGGATTAGGCATGATAGGATTCGATGTGAATTACGGTAATCCAACATTTATTAGTCACGGTGAGAATGGATATCTCATACCAATTGATAAAGATAACCAAGATGTCGAAGTCATTACAAATCTTATGGCTGAAAAAATTGTTCAGTATTTTAATGATGGGCTTAAGCATTCGCATGAGAAATCTTATAAAATTGCAGAATCATTTAAAACTGAGCATATTACGCAAAAGTGGCAAAATCTAATTGATGAGGTGCTATATGATTAATTTATTTGAAATATTTGATGAAGCATCACAAAAACTTCAACAATCACTTCAATTTGCAGGATTTAAACATGAGACCATTGTGATGGATGATGACGGTTTTTTACCCGATAACGTCATGACGCCGTATCAATTTTTTGCAAATTATAAACGAAATGATGACGATAAACCAGCATTTTTTAATGAGGTTCAAGTGCCACCATTATGGGAAATTAAAGGTAATTATAATCATGCAGAAATTATAGATAATGGTAATGTAAGAGGGCGAATATTTTATCGCGAGCATTTTAAAAATCGAATTGTGAGTTTTGTGGAGTGGTTTGATACAAAGGACCGTTTGCGTTCGGTCGATTTTTATAACAAAGATGGATTTAAATTTGCGGAAACGGTATATGATTTAAATAAAAAGCCCATCTTGAAGACTTACGTCGATCGTCAAGGGAAAGAAGTATTATATGAAAACTTTGTCACAAAAGATATTATATTAGATTGGCAAGGTCAATCGCATTTCTTTGCGTCAAAACAAGACTTCATTAGCTTCTATTTAGACCAAATAGATGTTGATACTTCAACTGTCTTCATCAATTCATTGGCAACACCATTTTTCGTGTTATATCAATCGAATCATATGTCGAATGCAGTGTTATTCTGGCAAGAACAAAGTCATAGTAATGTCCCGGGAAATATGAAGTTATTGTTAGATAAAGAGACGCTGAATTCAAAAGTAATTATCCCAGATAGTGCAGAATTTGAGGCTATTACATCAAATGTTGAGGCGCAGTATCGTCCTTTCATCAGTCAATTGGGCTACTTGTATGATTATCAGAAGGCTAATAATTATAACAAGCAAGTACTTAATTTAACGAATTCTGATGATCTTCCAAATTTAGAAGAAATTATACGACAGTGTGAAGATTATGAATTTCATATTGGTGCTATTACCGAAATGTCACCTAAATTAATGGGGTTGGGTAAATATGATAACGTTAAACTTCATCCAACAATCACCCAAGCGAAGATTGATCAATTATTCCAAACATGTGATGTTTATTTAGATATCAATAAAGGTGGAGAAATCGTTAATGCTATTGAACGTGCAATGCTCCATAATCAATTAATTTTGGCTTATGATGAAACTGCGCATCGTCGTTCATTTATTGCTAAAAAGAATATTACAAAGCAAGACGAACCTCAACAATTAATTGATATATTAAATGAAATTGCTAAGGAACCAAGTGTATTTAAAGAGCGAGTCAATGCACAACAAGAACAGAATAATCGTATTGAAGAAACTACGTTTAAAAATGTCATTACGAATGCGTTAAATCATTAAATGAGGATAATAAAGCTTTTGAGATAAATGAAGACTTACAAAAAGTCTACTTTTACTCAAAAGCTTTTTTGTTTTGTAAAGGTGTTCTTAGATAGATGATTACTCAAATAAGTTGATACGCGTTCCTGGTGTGTCATAGCACTTAGGTTCATCATTCCACTTTAGTTGAGATGCTCCCCTAGGAGTCTTCGCAACTATGTTTCGTAATTTATCTTAGAACTACACACGAAAGAATGTGAACGCTTATGTTTCTTATGTGGTTTTAATTTAAAACAATTTTTAAGAAAGTATATCTAGTTTTAACAAATAAATGATTTATATAAATAATTACTCTCTGTTGTTTTCAATAGTGATTATAGTACCGTTAGAATCAGATTTAATATTTAATTTTAAAGAGAATCTTTCGCAAATATCTTTAATAATAGTCAAACCTTTAGATTTAGTAGACATATCATTAAAGCCAATACCATTATCCTGAATAGTAATATAATCCTCGTTTAGAAAAATGGTAATACGCGATGAATCAGAATGTTTATAAATATTAGAAATAATGTTATCAAATAAACGCTCATACCATAATTGGTCACCAAGCCAATAAATAGGGTTACCTTCAACATTTAGAATGGTTAGAATGTTCTTTGAATCTAATAGATAGTGCCATTTATCAATTGTTGTGTTTATACATGCTTGTATATCAACTTGGTGGTTAAACGTATAAAATCTAGAAATATCATCTTTGTTAGGTAATGCTTTAATTAAATTAGAAATATAGTTTATCTTTTCATAAGATAACTCTATATCATTATCATTAATTTGGTATTGAAATCCGAGTTGGTATAACTCTAAATTTAATGCAGTTAGAGGCGTATTAATATCATGGGCAAGTTGATTAATGTAATTTTGTTCTTGCTTTTTGTTTTCGATGATTTCTAACTCTCTATATCTTAGTCTGTCTATTAAGATATTTATAGATTGGCCAACTTCATCAATTTCGTCATTTATATGAGTAGGTATGTCTAATTTATTAGGTAATTTGTCACTATTAGCAATGTCTAATAATTTATCATTAAGTAAACGTAAACGATCCACAATTTTATATACATAGCGTGAAGCAATAATAACTAAAGTAATTAGAATTAAGAAGAAAAAGATATAAAAAATTATTGTAAGACCACTGGATTTAAAATTTAAACCGATTGGATAACCCAAGACTTTTTCAATAAATAGAATACATAGTAGTATCATACTATTGATAGCTAAAAAAACTAGAGGTATCGATAATAAACCCAATCCCATGAACATATAGTATTTTTTTAATAGTCTCATAAATTAGCCCCCATTTAATCTATAACCAATACCATAAATTGTCTCAATAATTGTTCCAGAATCTAATAACTTAGTTCTTAATTTTTTTACATAAGCGTTCAAAGTATTTTCAGAAGCGGATTCAAATTGCCAAACGTAATCAATAATTTGATCCTTAGTTAAAATCAAATTTCTGTTTTCATACATATAGAAAAATAATCGACGTTCCGTTTTAGTTAAAGATAATTGGTTTCCATCATTAGATTTGATTATCTTGTCTTTAGCATTAACTTTAAACTCATAAAATTGAGCCTCTTTATCAGCATAATGGATAGTTAAAAGATTATTAATCCTAGAAATAAGTTCTCTCGGATTGAAAGGTTTGGTAAGGTAATCATCGCCATTATTCAAACCTTTAACTTTAGAATCGATATCAACTCTTGCTGATAAATAAATAATAGGTATAGTAGAAATGCTTCTTATCCCATCAGTGATAGACAAACCATCATTATTGGGTAACATAATATCCATAATAATGATATGAACGTCATTCAATACGTTAAAAACGCTATCTCCAGTTCTATCTAATGTCACCTGTGCACCTTTTTGTTGTAATATTTGTTTTAAATTTTTAGCGATGGTTTCATCGTCTTCTACTAATAAAATATGAAACCCCTCCATATATTTCACCTCCATGTTTTATTAATTAATTAATATAAATGTTGGTATATAGAATAGCACGTATAAACCAAAGAATAATACGGGAATTTTAAATGTAGGAGAATAATCTTTATCTCTTAACCATGAAAGTATTTCGTATATTCCTGTTAAAAAAGCTACTGCTAAACTCCCCATTGAAATGAGTAATAATACTGATGATATGATACCAGTCATTCATATGCACTCCTTTATCTGATTTTGTAATTCCATTTTAAAAACTAATTCTGAAAAAGTTATGAATAATTCGTATTATCTTCTTAAATTCATATAAAAGAGTATGAAAGGTTGGGATAACAATTAATTATTTATGTCACTAAAAAATCTAAATCAAGTATAAAAAATATATGTAAATAGTATCTTTTCAATTTACAAAAAAGATGAGGAGGCTAATATGAAAAGATTATTTTTTATAAGTATTATATTTTTAGTATTTTTAGGAAGATGTTCCTTCAGTGACAACAAAGATAAAGCAGAAGGTGAAGAAGCCAATAACAAGGCTAAAGCTACAGACAAAATGAAAAAATTTAAAATAGGTCAAGTCGTGGATGCTGACGGTGTAGATATTAAAGTAGTTAAAGTAGAATTCGTAGATAACCATGATGAGTATAGTGCGCCTGTAAATGGCAAAGCCTTGAGAGTATACATAAAGTTTAGAAATAATAACGATGATCAAGTTTTAATGGATAATACTGATTTCAGTATGAAAGTAAATAACGAGAATTATCAAGAATGGTATGGTAGTGAAGATATGCATGAAGGGTTTAGCCACCAATTAAATCAACATAACACTGCATCAGGCTACATTACTTATGATGTACCGGATAGTGATCATTATACTTTAGAATTAGATACCGTACCTAATTTCAACAAAGTTAGGGCACAATGGATTATTAATAAATCAGAAATTAAGAATTCAAATGTCACTAAAGATACTTCGACTAGCTCAACTACAGATGTTGAGGACGAATCAGATACAACATCTTCTAGTAAAAAAGAAAATGATGATTTTGATCAAGCGGACGTGGGCGTGACATACCCTGCTTATATGTATAATGCTTTAGTAGATGAATATAATTCACTCACTGATGGTGAAAAGATGAACCATGTATCTAAAGATGTGTTAGAAAGTGAGTATGATCAATTAGAAGCTCGTGTAGAAGCATTGTATGAGAAAGAATGCTAAAGCGAAAAAGAATACGAAAAAGCAATGCAAGATTATGAAGACCAATTGACTCAAGAAGAATATGAACAACAACAAGCAGAACAAGCTGAAAATGAAGCATCTGAATCTGATGACAATTCAAATGGTCTTGGTTCTGATGATTCATCATTAGACAGTGGAACAGAAGATACAGAAGATACTTCTTCTGAAGATGACGCAGCATAGAAAAGGAGACAACAATGGAACATAATTATATGAATGAACCTAAACCAACTAACAGAATTATTGAAATGATTCTTGGAATAACAGGAAGTATATTTGGAATTATTGGTGGATTGATTGCGCTAATTCTAACAAACTATGATAAAAGTTATGGTTCAGAACTAGTTGGATTAATGACTATTGTGGCAACCAGCTCTATTATTTTATCAGCAATAACTTTAACATTAAGCTGTTTAATTAATAAAAGACGTGTTTTAATTAGTATTATACATTTGTTGCTGCAATAATTCATATATATTTATTAGGATTTTTTGGTTATTTATCAGGTATTCTAATCCTCGCTGCTGGGATTATCGCATTAGTTAGGAAATAATTTGATAGAATAGAAGAAACTATGACAAAGTTCCTTTTATTTTTTTAATTATGATTCGAAATGAGGTGTTAAAGATGGAAACTGTGTACATTGCAGGTGGATGTTTATGGGGAGTTCAAGCGTTTATAAAAACATTGCCAGGTGTCTTATCGACTGAAGCGGGACGTGCAAATGGGATATCTGAAACACTTAGTGACAAATATGACGGCTATGCAGAATGTGTCAAAACGACATTCGACCCTATGCAGACATCAATTACCGACTTAATGAATTATCTTTTTGAGATAATAGATCCATATAGTATTAACAAACAAGGTGTTGATGAAGGACCCAAATATCGTACAGGTATTTATAGTGATGAACAGAAGCATCTTGAAGAAGCACGCGACTTCATCTCAAAACGACCTGATAAAGAGCTAATTGCCGTAGAAGTGTTACATTTAAATAATTACGTTGCAAGTGATGAGGAACATCAAGACAGACTCGATAAACATCCAGAGGATATCTCATACTGTCATGTTACGCCTGACATGTTGAAAAAATATCTTTGAAAAATATGAGCTGTTACAATAATCACTATTTTGTGTAGGTTAGTTCGAAACAATGTCATTAAGAATACGTATATCCAGACAAATTTGGGCAATACAGTACTATAGAAAGTAATTAAATTATAAAAGAAAGAAGCGATAGTAATGACGATTTTACTTACAGGCGCAACCGGGCATCTTGGGTCACATATCACTGAACATGCAGTTAAAGAACAGGTGTCTGATTTTAATATTGGGATACGTAATCCAGATAAAATGCCATCACACTGGAAAGATAAAGTAGGCGTTAGAGAATTAGATTATTTTAATGAGGAAAGTATGGTTCGTGCATTCAAAGGTATTGATACGGTTATATTTATTCCGAGTATTATTCATCCGTCATTTAAGCGACTCCCAGAAGTGGAGAATTTAGTTAGTGCAGCTCATAAAGCACATGTCTCACACATTATGTTTATTGGATACTATGCAGATCAACATAATAATCCTTTCCATATGAGTCCATACTTTGGTTACGCTGAACGTTTACTTGCATCTAGTGGTCTTAAATATACTTATGTCAGAATGGCGATGTATATGGATCCATTGAAACCTTATTTACCAGAACTTGCAGATATGCGGAAACTCATTTATCCAGCGGGTGATGGCCGCATTAATTATATTTCTAGAGATGATATTGCTAGAGGTATCGTAGCATTATTACAACAACCAGATAAATTTGGACACAGATATTTACTATCTGGCTATAGTTATTCTATGACAGAATTAGCAGCAATTTTGTCTGAAGCAGCAGGTTCTAAGATTGAATATAGTCCTGTTTCTTTGGAAAAGTTCTCAGAAATGTATGATGAACCTAAAGGGTTTGGTGCATTGCTTGCATCAATGTACGAAGCAGGTGCAAGAGGGTTACTTGATCAACATTCAAATGATTTTGAACAACTAGTGCATGATAAACCACAAACTTTCCCAGAATTTTTAAAAAAGTGAACATTAAAAATAGGACGTGTGATGATAGTCATCGCACGTCCTACTTTTACATTATAAAGTTTAACGATACTATTTGTTATCGCAATCGAAAGTATCAGCAAAGCTTAATGCAGCTAAACCTAATAAGTCTAAAGCGTGTTGAGCGCCTTCTTTACCATGTCCAGCTTCAAAGTGTTTGTAAGCAGCAACGCCTAATACACCGAAAGTAGCAATTGAACCTAAACGTGATAAGTTTTTGTTTAAGAAACTAGCAGCATAAAAAGCAGCGGCAGCAGCTTCTACAGTACCAGCTAATTTAACTGAGCTTTCTGGTAAGCCGAATACATTTTGGAATGTATCTTTCATTTCTTGGTCACCTTTTAATTTAGGTTTTGAAGCAGTGTATAATTCTTTAGCAAGTTTTAAGTTTGCAGCATAACGTAAAATCATAATTTAAAAATCTCCTTTTTATTTGTTTTCAAAATATTTATCAACAATAGGTTTAACGCGTTCGCCAAATAGACGGATTGATTTCATTACATACTCATGAGGCATTGAACCTACAGGTGTATGAATCATAAAACGGTTAAGACCTAACGTTTCAACAGTTTCAATAATTTTTTGGGCAACCGTCTCAGGACTACCCAGATAGATTGCGCCCTGACTTCCTACTTCTCTTTCAAACATATTCTCGTCAAAGCTAGGCCATCCACGTTCACGACCTAAAATATCATGGTGTGCCTTTAAAGAAGGGAAGAATTCTTTCTTAGCGTCCTCGTCTGTTTCAGCGATGTACCCCCATGAGTGTACCGATACGGATAATTCGTCTGGATTATGACCGTAAGATTCTGCGACAGATTTATAAATCTCAATATTGCGTGTAAATCGTCTAGGATTACCACCAATAATCGCATACGTTATTGGTAACCCAAAGGCACCAGCTCTTAATGATGATTCAGGTGTACCACCAGTTGCAATGGAAATAGGTAACTTACCATGTTCGACACGTGGATAAATACCTGTTGGGTCGAAACTTGGACGTAATTTACCATCCCAACTTACAACTTCATGTTCGTTGATTTTTAGTAATAATTGCAACTTTTCATTAAATAAGTCTTCGTAGTCATTTAAATTATAACCGAATAATGGGAAAGATTCGATGAATGACCCTCGTCCAATCATAATTTCAGCACGTCCATTAGATACGGCGTCTAATGTCGCATATCGTTGATACACACGTACTGGGTCATCTGATGATAACACAGTTACTGCAGATGACAATTTAATATGCTCAGTACGTGATGCTGCAACAGCAAGTACGGTCACTGGATCTGATACAGCATAATCAGGACGATGATGTTCACCTAATCCATATATATCTAATCCTAATTGATCAGCTAGTTCAATTTCTTCTACAATATCGCGAATTCTCTGAGCATTTGAAACAGCAGCTTGTGTACCATCAGGCATAACCATATCACCATTATCTGCAAATGAAGTCAATCCTAATTCTATTTTCAACACGTCACCTCCATTGGTATAAATTTTATACTAGAATTGTAGTCCTTATTTTAGGATTAGTCAATAGAAATGTTTCGAATTAGAGATTTTTATTTTAAAAAGCGAATATGTGATTTTTAAATGAAAGAACTTTAAAAGTATTTTGTCAATTCCAAATAGTCTTTTGAAAAATAAGTGAAAGTGTCATAATAGGAATGTTGTAGAAAATAAAAAGAAGGGAGAAGCAAATGTCTATCCAAAAAACAATGAATTACAACAAAATAACAACCATATTCTTTATTGCAGGAATTATAGTAATGAGCAGTTTATATACGGCAATTCCATTAACTGCAGAGTTTGCTAAAGACTTTAAAATTCCACAATCAGTTGCAACTTTAAATGGTGTTGCATTTTCCGTTACATATTCAGTAAGTTGTTTGTTTTATGGAACTATTTCAGAAAAATATGGGAGAATTCGCACCATATTATTTGGAATTTGTGGGCTTGTAATGATTTGTATGGTTATAGGTTTTGTACATTCTTTCGCAATACTGGTCGTTTTAAGAGCGATACAAGGTATATTTGCTGCTGCCTTTTCACCAGTATCTATCACATACGTGACAGAAACTTATTCACCGGTCAAACGTATGACTGCGATTAGTTTCATTAGTACGAGTTTCATGTTATCAGGAATTATTGGTCAAAATTTAAGTGAGATCATAGTAGGTTTTTCAAATTGGCATATGGTTTATTTCACTTTAACGGTGCTATATATCATCTTAGCCTTCGTTATTCATAGACAAATTCCTGAAAGTCCTGTGAAGAACCCCAACATCCAATTACTTAAATTCTTTAATAATTTTAGTGATTTTAAAACGAATAAAGCCGTGCTCTTATGCTATGGGGTGTCGCTAACATTGTTGACGATGTTTATTAGTATGTATACAGTGTTTAATCATTACGTCACTTCCGATACAATTGGTGGCGATGAAACAACTGCGATTAATGCTAAACTGTTTGGTATTATTGGTATGTTGTTGTCTCTAATTGCAGGACGAATCAGTGATCGCATAGGTGTTAAAAATCTTATTTTAAGTGCATTAGTTGTGAGTACAGTAGCACTTATCTTAATGTCTGTAACAACAAACATTGTGTTACTAATTATTTGGAGTGTGCTGTTTGTATGTGGTATCGCCTTCGCAATTCCATCAACAATTTCTAAAGTAGGCTTAACTGTTCGAGGTAACCAAGGGTTCTTCTTATCAGTAAACACATTTATTTTATTCTTAGGTACTGCGATTGCACCTATTCTAAGCATTGTTTTAAATACGATTTCAAGTTTCACAGTACAATTTAACATTATAGCTATGATTGGTATTATCGCTATTATGATTGCACTATGCATGCCACGTAGGAAATATTAATTGAGGTAACCAATTTCTAATTAAATTTAGTGAATTAGGTTATAACGTAATAAGAGGTGGTTTCAGTGGATAAATCATTAATGATTTCAAACGCATTAAATCTTATTTTGATGATAGTACTCATTATATTTAATATGATTAATATAGGTATTTGGCCAATGGTCATTCTAGCATTATTAATCATAGCTAATAGTATTTTTATGGTTTACAAGACAGTAGACGTTAAAAAACGCAAATGACAAAAAAGCAATCTCACATAAATTAAGAGTGAGATTGCTTTTATTTATCATAACAATATAATGACGTTTCAAGCACATTATTTAATGTTTCAAACACTTCTTCAACTGTATAGTTATAGTCATTTTCTACCCAACGTCGTAGTACTTCTATTACGCCACTACTGTAAAAATCAGCTACAATTTCAGGATGTTTACTTTCTCTAATCTTTTGCGCTAAGGGGTCACGCTTACGAGTTGAGTTATTTAACACCATTTCGCGACTCACATTCGATAAGCTTCTAAATACATCTGCCTGTCGAGACGAAACTAATAGGTGCTTAAAAATCTTTTTATTATTACCAATGTAATAGAGAAAGTCTTCAAATGATTCAGGGGTTGTAATGTCTGCTGATGTGTCACCTTTAGCTATAATTTGTTGTCCAATAAAGTCAGGTAAAGTGTAGAGTAATTCATATTTATCTTGGAAGTATCTGTAGAACGTACTGCGGTTGATTTCTGCAATGTCACATATTTTTTGTACGGTGATTTCATCAAAATGATAATCATGTAAAAGTATAAATACAGTTTCATGAATATGTTTAATCATACGCTTTTGATTTGCTGACGGCATTATCTGATTCTCCTATTTATTTAATCTAGTCAGATAGCTTGACATAATAAGAGTAATTTATCACAATAAAGTTGATTTTTCCAAACATAACAACTGATATTACGTTTAAATTTGTTTATAAAAAAAGAGTAAATAAGTTATTTGAAACGTTTAATACTATAAGAGCGATATAAAAAAATGGGAGCGAAACTGAGTTTAGTTTCACTCCCTCGCAATATAGCTACGATTGAGAAGAGTTTGTCTTAAGCGCCTTCTCAACTCGGTTTGCTACTATAAATTTGCATTATGAGTTTTAAATATGCTACACCAAACGAGCATATTCTTTATTTGTCTTTCTTAACTTTGTAATTAGTTAGTCTCAATACCTTCTAACCATTCATCTACTTTATTATCATTATCATCCACATAGTCTTTAGCTACTTGTTCTGGATTTTTGTTATCAACAAAGATTTTTTTAGCTAATTTGTCTTCTTCAGATTTACTCCAATCATCTGCCATACGTGTTGCAATTGTGTATGCAGCTGGATGTGCTTCTTTAAAGTCTTTGTTAAATACTAAGTCAATATGTTGATTATTATTACCATAAATGTTGTCTGGATCTTTCAACATTTTAACGTCTAATTCTTTAGAGAACCAGCTAGGTTCCATTGATGTGAAGACGATAGGTTCTTGTTGTTTAAAAGCAGATTGAATTTTCTTGAATTGGTCTTGGTCAGAACTTTCTTTCAAGCTATATTTATCCAAGTTGTCACTATCAAGTTCATCTTTAGTTTCTTGCATAACGCCATTACGTGCGTCTGTGCCTTGAATTGTCCAATCTACAGATTTTCCGAAGTCACTGTTTTTTAAGTCACTAATTGAGCCGACATCTTGCACGTACTTAGGTACGGCTAAACCTACTTTTGCGTTATCAATTAAATGTTTATCATCATAAATTGTTAATTTACTTTTGAACTTATCGTAGTAACTTTTATCAGTAGTAGGGAAGATACCTGATGCATGGAATGAATCAGAGTTCTCTGATACAGTAGCATATAACGGGCCACTTGCTGTTACTGGTGTAGTTGTTACATCATAACCTGCTTTTTTCAATACTTCTGCTATAACTAGTGAACGTGGTGTTGAATTATCACTCGCGATATAAGGTATTTCGATTTCTTTATTACCAAGTGATGTTTGACTATCGTCTGATGAACCACTACCGCTACCACTATTACCACAAGCACTTAGCACTATGGCTAAGGCTAGTGTGGCTAGTAGTCCTAAGAATTTCGAACTACGTCGTTTTAACATAACGTGTTTCCTCCTTTTTAATATTAGTCTCTAAGTTCGTCATCATGACGATGTTGAGATGATCGGTTATATCTATCGTAAACACCTTTGTTGTTTTCACGAGCGTATAACATTAATGCTTTGAATAATACATCTTGATCAATATTGCTATCAGTTAATTCTTTGTATAAGTTTGTTGTTTTATCGAAATTTGCATCATGATAATCATGGTTATCATTTTGTTGATCATGATTGTTATGACTATAATCATCGTTTCTATCGTAATTGTCTTGATAGTGTCGATCATTATAATTACGTTCATCATGATAAGTATGGTCGCCATCTTGAGTATAAAGTGATTCATAGTCGATATCATCACGTTGATTATCATAATGATGTTGGCGATGATGATTATCTAAATGCACAGAACGGTTATAATCTTCGTCATTATAATTGCGATTGTGGTTACGTTTGTCATTTTGATAAACATAGTTATCTTTGTCTTGTCTAGCGTATTCATTATTTTTATCGTTGACATGACCTTTTTCAGAATATGTGTCGTGATGATTATCTTCTTCTAAAGCTTTACCTTCAACGTCAACGTTTGGCAATACTGCACCTAACCATTTAGGAAGGTACCATGAAGCTTTACCAAAGAGTTTCGTCAATGCTGGAATTAATGTCATACGTACGACGAATGCGTCGAATAACACACCGAAACCTAATGCGATACCCATTGACTTAATTGCACCGTCATCTTGGAAGACGAATGCGATGAATACACTGAACATAATAAGTGCAGCAGCTACGATAACAGGTCCACTTTCTTTGATACCTACACGGATTGAATGATCATTGTCGCCAGTCTTACTGTATTCTTCATGTACACGTGTCATTAAGAAGAGCTCGTAGTCGATGGCAAGTCCGAATAACAATCCAATTGTGATTACTGGAAGGAATGCAAGTAATGGTCCTGTGTTTTCAATACCAAATAAGCTACCCATAAAGCCATGTTGAATGACTAATGTTGTGAAACCTAATGTAGCCATTAATGAAAGGATAAATCCTAGTACTGCTTTTAATGGAACTAAGATTGAACGGAACACAATCATTAATAAGAAGAATGCTAATACAACGATAACGCCTGCAAATACTGGAATAGCGTTGTTTAGTTTTTCTGACATATCGATGTTAATAACACTTTGTCCTGAAATTTCAGTGTCATAGTCATATTTTTCTTGCGCTTGGCTATGATAATCACGTAAATCATATACTAGTTTTTCTGTTGACTGTGAGTTCGGTCCTTTTTCAGGAATGATTGTGAATAATGCGTAATTGTTGTTGTCAGTTAGTTGTGCTTTTGAAACTGTATCAACATTATCAATGTCTTCTAAATCACTACGCATATTATTTAAGTCACGTTCGATAGTGCTTTTACTTCCACCATCTTTTGTATTTACTAACATGACAATTTGTCCGTTATAACCTTCGCCAAAATTATCTGAGATTAATTTATAGGCTTTGTATTCTGATGAGTCAGTTGGTTTTAAACTATCATCTGGAATACCTAAACGCATGCCACTGACTGGTATAGCAGCTAAAATTAAAATAATTAAACTTACAATAACAGCGATAACTGGCTTACCAACAATAAATTTTGCCCAAGGATGATCTTTAGGGTCTTTACTTTTAGATGGTTTATCTTTAATTTTAATACTTTTATGGAAGATACTGATTAGGGCAGGTAATAGTGTTAATGCTGCTAATACCGCAAATAACACACTAATCGCTGAAGCGAATCCCATAACCGCTAAGAAGTCGATTCCTACAAGTGATAAACCACAAACAGCAATCATAACTGTAAGACCAGCGAATATTACAGCACTACCTGCTGTACCCACTGCTGTTGCGATAGCTTCTACAGTATCGACACCTTTTTTCTTAAGTTCTTTAAATCTAAATAGAATAAAGAGTGAGTAGTCAATACCAACAGCTAAACCTATCATTACAGCTAGTGTAAGAGTGAAGTTTGGAATATCAAAGATATATGTTAATAATGCGATGATACCAACACTTGAACCTAAACCGATGATTGCACTAATAATTGGCATACCAGCTGCGATAAGTGAACCAAAGGTAATAAGTAAGATTACGAATGCTACGACGATACCGACAATTTCTGATGTACCACCAGGTTCAGCATTCATAGCGCCACCTTGAGTTTTTTCAATTTGCACATTGTGGTTGTCAGTTACATCTTTTAATTCTTTGTCGATGATATGTTTAGAAGAATCTTTTAATCCAGTTTGTGGAACTACATAACTTACATTAGCGATAGCGGTATCGCCTTCATCGTTAACTTGTCCACTGTCATATGGATTAGAGATATTTTGGATATAATCATCATTTTGTCTGATATTGTCTAAAGCATCTTCAATATCTTTCTTCGTATCTTTATTATTGAGTCCATCATTCTTATTAGAATGGAAGACTATTTTCATCGAGGCTTTCTCACTGTCCTGATGAAATTCTTTACTAATTTTATCGTTTGTGTCTAATGACTTAAGGCCGTTCATAGTGATGTCACTGTCAAACTTCGGTGAGTTTATCATTAATGGCGTGATAATGACACCTAGTATAACAAGCCATCCTATAACACTTAGCCATTTGTTCTTAGCTATAAATTTTCCTAGTTTGTATAATAGCTTTGCCAAGACATTTCCCCCTATTTCATTAATTTATATCGCTTAAAGTATGGGTAATGTGTTGATGATTTGTGAGCAATTACATTAAATCGATACCTTAAATTAAGCATATTTAAAATGTTACATTTGATAATGTAACAAGTTATACCCACGTTCGGTACCATTAAAAGTTTTACGTCGTTGGAAAATGCAACACTTTGGAAAAATTGTTGGTGAAAATAGCGTGTATTAAGGGGATATATAAGAAAACAGGTAACCTCGTGATGATGGTATACCTGAAAATAATTTGGTATGTAGACTTGCGATGTAGTTAGTTCATTAAATAAAACAGGAGAAGTAATGCGCCTATTAAGACAAAAATTACGCCAGGAATATAAATTTTTTCTCTGAGGTCAATGTCACGTTGGTATGCAACAAATCTACTAATACCGATTAAAATTAGACCTAAAAGTAATAAAATGATGGAAAGAACTTGCATTAACCGTACCTCCTAATCAAAAAGTACAAATAGCAAATTGATTAATATGTATATCTTTCTTTCAAATTTATTATATTATGTAAGCGTATTTTTTTATAGCGATTTATTAATATATTGTAAAATTGTTATAACTTTTCGGAATGTTTATTAACAAAATTTATACATTCTTAATATTTTATAAAGGTAATAATAAACTGACTTTTCAAACTATACGTATTTGAATTATTTTGAGAAAAGAAACAGAAAGCAACTGTAGAAGGACGGATAGTATTAAAGAGCAATCATGTTAATAAATATTTAATCAACGTGATTGCTCAAATTTGCAGGAACTATTTAGTGTTATATATTAATGTGATGAAATCTTGGATAATAGAAGTGAGATGTCTATCATTACGGTATATGAGTAAGATGTAACTTGTGGTTGGGGCATTAGTCAAAGTCTTACTAATAATGCTTGGATGATGACTTATAGCATTTTTGCTGACTAAACTTAAGTAATTTGAATCTTTTATTGTTGTAAGGATACTGCTAATACTATTGGTTTCCATGTGAACGTCTAAGTTGATAAAGTTCTTGTTACGCCATTCGTCTATACTGTCTCGAGTTGCTCCGCTATTATGAATGATAAAACGGTAACTACTAATATCTTCTAAAGTAAGATGATCTTTTTGAGCAAGTGGGTGACGTTTGTCCATAGCAAGCACTAATGGATTTTCATGAAGACGTTTGACTTGTAGTTCACCCTCGTTAAAACCTTTTTCAGCTATGACAGCAATATCAATCTTACGGTTTTTAACTTTCTCGATAATAATTGGCGCAGTATCTACTGTTAAGTTAATATCTATATTTGGATGTTCATGCATATAGTTTTTAAATGTTGACGGTAAAATGCTAAAGATTGGAGCGTGACTCGCACCAATTCTTAAAGTTCCTCGTTTAGATTGTTTGAAATCTTCCATCATATCTGTTGTTTCTTCTATTAAATTAAGCATTTTATTCGCATTCCGATAGAGTAATTCACCGGCTTCAGTGAGGTTGAAATGTTTACCTTTTTTGAAATATAGAGGTAATCCACATTCTTTGCTTAAGTTTTTTAAATGAAAAGTTACCGTTGGTTGTGTGATACCAAGTTTTTCAGCGACGGCGTTTTCGTTTTGTGCCTCAACGAAATGTTTAAAGATGAGTAATTGCTTTGTATTCATGAATTGATTTCCCCAAAATATATATTTTGTTTATACTATTTTCTATAATAAATAAAGAATTTTGAGGACGCGTTAATAATTTGTTTAAAGTTAGTTAAACAGTGATTTTATATTAATATGCAATAAGTCGTAGGTTAGGAGAGAAGGAAGTATGAAAGAAAGGATACTTGTGGTTTCTGATATACACGGTCATCGGAAGGCACTCGTCACTCTTTTAAAGGCAGTTAATTTTAATGTGAGAAAAGATCAACTCGTTTTAATGGGAGATTATGTTAATAATGGACCCGATTCATTTGGGACTTTGAAGTTAGTGAAACGCTTAAAACGTCGAGGTGCACTTGCCTTGGCTGGCAATCATGAGATGCGTTGGTTAGAAAGTAAAGATAAAAAAATCAAACGCTGGCACAAATTTTTAAGAGAATTGTCGACAATCGAGGTCATAGATAATTACATATTTGCGCATGCTGGTATAGATACGTCTAAACCTTTAAATAAACAGATTAAGGAATATACTACTGGTCATTATAACCATAATTTAAATAGAAACATCCCTAAAAATAAATATTTGATACATGGACATATTCCTAATTATCGCTATGGGTTAAAAAACGATGAATTATATAAAAAGAAAAATATACTAGATATTGATACAGGGGCTGGTCATAATAAGTTCTTATCTCTTATTGATTTAACTAATGCATACCAATACTCTGTTAAGGTTACAGATACTAAAAAAATCAACACTAAACGTATAAAATTATAAAAATCTATGACTGGTCAATGTTTGGAACCTTTAATTAATTTTCAAAAAACAGAAGTATAAGTTTTAAATTAAATGTTATATAATGAAGTGGAATATTAATAAAAAGGGTGATATGCGTGAAGAAGCTTAGACAACATTCTAAATTTAATTCGTATTTAAAAGTGTCATGTTCAGTGTTGTTAATGAGTGGAACATTAGTGGGTTATGGATTTACCAAAGATGGATTTGCACAATCAAATGACCGCATCGACAACGTTTCAAGTGAAATGACATCTGTTCAAAATAAACTTGATAAAGCGATAGATAAAGCGAAAACAAAAATTGACCGTTTGAAGTACCTACAAGCCACTGATATTAAGAGTTATAAAGAAGATATTGAAGATGCACGTAATCAGTCTGAAATTGATCAAATTTTAAGGGATGCACAGGAAGAAGACCGTATATCAAATGAGGAAAGTGCTAGAGAAACTGGTGAAAAAGCAAGCACTTCTAATGAATCTTCACTCTCAACTGCTGAGCAATCATCAACGAATGAAGAAGATAAGCTAGATGAATTAGATAAAATAATAGCCGATTTAGATTCTCTATCTGAAAAGGTTGATACCCATCAACAAAGTGAAGATATGAAGTCGGAACAAGGTTCCACAAATAATAGTGAAAATAGCCAAATAAGTAGTGGACAATCAGCATCTTCTCAAGACATTACGAATCACATGAATGAAGAAAATGATGATACCTCAATATTGGATGAAATGGATAATGTTAAAAATGACATAGAATCAACTAAAGAAAGTGCACATTCATCTGTAGAAGATATTCGAGATCAAACTGACTCATCCATTCAAGATGACAATTCAACAGAATCGCATTCAAAAGATAATACTAATACTGCATCAGATAAAAGTATTCTAAGTGGTATCAAACAGATAGATAAAGATGATGTCAGCCATAAGTCAAACAAGATTGATTCAAAAGAGGGTCATATTGATGCATTAACTGACGAATTATCTGCTAATCAAAAAATTGATCAAGCTATTACAAAAGTTGAAAATCAACAAGATAACACATCGAAACGTTATAGTGACCATAAACTTGAGCAATTGAGACAGTTAGAACAACAAGTAAAACAAAACAACAGTTTAACTAATGAGCAAAAGCAAAATATTGAAAAAGATATTAGAAATGTTCGACAAAATGTTAAAGCGAACCGAGATGAAATAAGTGGCCGCTTAGAACAATCTTCAAATAAGCAAGCAACAGTCGAACAAATCTTAGGAAGTGTCTTTAGTAAAAACGAAGCTCAAAAGATAGCCAAGCAGATTAAAACTAACGGTCAGTCAGATAAGCAAATAACAGATCAAATGATGAAACATATTGACAACCTCAAAACGACAACAAGTGATGATATTTTGGCATCCATGTTTGATCAAGCACCTGATAAAGAGGCTTTAATCAAAACATTGCTTTCAACACGTTTAGGAAATAATGAGGCATCACAAATAGCTAAACAGCTTGCTAAAGAGAATTTATCTAGTTCAGAATTAGTAAATCAAGTGAAGCAAAAAATTAATGCAAATCAGTCAGTAACAGCTGATGATATTCTTAAAGACGTACTAGATAAATCGTCAGACCCTAAACAAACCATTGAAACGTTATTAGCTACAAAGTTAAATCAAACACAAGCGAAGGCGTTGGCAGATCTTATTGCTAGAGCTCAAACGGATAAAGCTGATGCGTTAGATTTAGTGAAAAATGCATTAAACGGTACAGGTCGTGATTTATTACAGTTGCAAAATAAACTCGACACTGCAAAAAATAATTTGAATTATATCTTAGATCCTATTACCAATAGACCTTCACTATTTGATCGCATTAATGGTAGTACATCAAGTTCTAATCTTCTTAATCAAGGGTCTCACTTACTAGATGGACTAACTGGTGGTGGTCTATTAGATGGTCTTAATTCAGGAGGAAGTCTGTTAGACAATATTGAAGATATTCCTAATCCTGTACAAGGATTATCATTGGGACAATTAGGCGATGATGATGGATTTTTAAGTGGCTTATTTGATGATGAAGGGAATCTATCTTTACCAAATACTGGAGAAGTAGTTAAAAAGTCTTGGCTACCAGTAACAGTGTTATTAGTGATTGCTGGGGTCAGTTTAATAGGGTTAGGTCGTCGTAAACAACAAAACACTAAGCATTAAATACAAACTTAAAGCGTGGATAACTGGGTAATCATTACTTACTTATGTTATCTACGCCTATTTTTTTGAAAAAGAGACTCAACATCGGCTAAGAAAGCGCTTGCACAATTCTTAGAAAATAGCAAGTGAATTTTGAGAAATTATTGGTAAAGTTATGTGAAATAATTATGGAATAATCTAAAATATTTACACTTTATTTAATATTCATATTGATTGTAAAGTGCATTAGACATACACTAATAGTGGAAAAAGAAATTGAGAAATTTTTCACAAAGTTGCTTAATTAATAAATTTTCACAAAGTATACGTTTTAAATGTGTATAGCATTTTCATAGATAAAAAATACTTGAAGGGGTTGAAAAGCATGACACACACAAATGAAGTTACTAATAGCACTAGCAAAGGACGGAAAAAACGATTCTCGCTTAAGATGCCTGGCGCATTTACAATTTTATTTATTTTAACTGTAATCGCTGTTATGGCAACGTGGATGATACCGGCTGGTGCATACTCTAAGTTATCCTATGATGGCGGTGCTCATGAATTTAAAATTGTCGATGCTCATAATAAATCAAAAACAGTCCCTGGAACACAAGAACAATTAGATAAATTAGGTGTGAAAATTGATGTAGACCAATTTAAATCAGGTGCCATCAATAAACCTATCTCAATTCCTGGAACATACGAACGATTAGAACAAAAACCTGCTGGACCAGATCAAATTACATCAAGCATGGTTAACGGTACAATTGAAGCAGTCGATGTAATGGTATTTATTTTAGTATTAGGTGGACTCATTGGTGTTGTACAAAAGAGTGGTTCATTTGAATCAGGACTTTTAGCACTTACTAAAAAAACTAAAGGTCATGAATTTTTACTTGTATTCATGGTGTCAGTATTAATGGTACTAGGTGGTACGCTTTGTGGTATTGAAGAAGAAGCGGTAGCATTTTATCCAATACTCGTACCCATCTTTATTGCCATGGGATATGATTCAATTATCTGTGTTGGGGCAATCTTCCTAGCAAGTTCTGTAGGTAGTACATTCTCAACAGTTAACCCATTCTCAGTTGTTATCGCATCAAATGCAGCAGGTACAACATTCGTAGATGGTTTATATTGGAGAATTGTTGGCTTAATTGTGGCAACAATTTTCACAGTAGGTTATTTATACTGGTACGCTAAAAAAATTAAAAAAGATCCTAAAGCATCTTACACATATGAAGATAAAACTAAATTTGAAAATCAATGGTCAGTTATTAACGATGATGGCGGAGAAAAACCTTTTACACTACGCAAAAAAATCATTTTAATTTTATTCATCTTACCATTCCCAATCATGGTATGGGGCGTTATGACACAAGGTTGGTGGTTCCCAATCATGGCCTCAATGTTCCTAGCATTTACAATTGTAATCATGTTAATGGTAGCATTAGGTAAAGATGGACTTGGCGAGAAAGTGGTCGTCGATGCATTTGTAGAAGGTGCATCAAGTTTGGTAGGGGTATCACTAATCATTGGTTTGGCACGTGGTATCAATATGATTATGAATGATGGATTAATCTCAGATACAATCTTGAACTTCAGTTCATCACTTGTACAAGGTGTAAGTGGACCGATCTTCATTGTAATATTGTTGATTATCTTCTTCTTCCTAGGTTTCATTATTCCATCATCTTCTGGTTTAGCAGTGCTTGCAATGCCAATCTTTGCACCACTTGCTGATACAGTAGGTATTCCTAGATTTGTTATCGTAACAGCATATCAATTTGGTCAATATGCAATGTTATTCTTAGCACCAACAGGATTGATAATGGCAACATTACAAATGTTAGACATGAAGTACTCTCACTGGTTGAAATTCGTATGGCCAGTCGTTGCCTTCGTATTCATCTTCGGTGGTGGCATGCTTATCACTCAAGTATTAATTTATTCATAATAGATGAATTAAAAAGGTGGTTCACCCAAATCGGGTGCACCACCTTTTTAAATGTTATCTTATTTAACTCACATCAGCATTATTTAGGCTGAATATAGTGTAAGGCTTCAGCTGTGCTAGCATCAATTGTACGATATGACACGATGCCTAAACCTTTGACATTAGATTCTGAGATGACGATAGAGCCATCTTTATTTACCTTTTCAACAAAGGCAACATGACCATATACATCATGCGCACCAGCTTGTCCTGCTTCAAAGACGACTGCGCTATGTGTAGAAGGTGTTTGACTGACATCATAGTTATCACGTTCTGCACGATTATCCCAGTTATGGGCATCTCCCCAGTCGCTACCTACTTTCTTACCAAATTGTTGAACACGTTCGTATACATACCATGTACATTGACCTTGAGGATAAGGTGATGACGAATCTGTGATTTCAAATGATTTAAACTCACTACCTGAAGTATCTTCTCCACTAGATGTTTGTTTAGTATATTGATCTAAATCTGGCATTTTTTTCTTATCAAAATCAGTTAAGTGATAGTGTTTGATTAAGCTATTTAATTTAGTAGCATAGTTAGGGTCTGTAGCATACGTACGGCTTAAATGTCGTGTCGCATCACGATAATCTATAGCTTCATGCTTCCAAGTAGGTTTATAAATTGTTGGATTACCGTCGATACCATTTTTAATTAAATCAGCATAATCTTCCAATGATGCTTTAGTACTTGGATATTTACGGAACCCAGCATTAATACTAAACATACTGTTGTCACTACCAGCTTCTAGCGTATTAAAGTTTACAGATTGTCCTTTATAACTACCTTTAATACCAAATAAATTATAATTAGGTGCTTGTGCTAAGGTACTGTTTCCTGAACTAGATTCAAGAATAGCTTGAGCAATCATAACTGAGGCATAAAGATCTTTATCTTGACCAATCTTATGTGCATCTTTAGCGATAGACTTAATAAAGTCACGCGTACCTTTATTTTCAACAACTGTTATATCGCCATCCGTTACGTCACTACCATTAAGTTGAGGTAATGTTTGGAACAGACTAGTTGAACGCGTATTATTTTGCTTAAAGTCATCTTCAAATGACTGTGCAGGTGTAGTTTTATGTTCAAGCTCCTTCTTAGTTGGCAACTGAGGGTTACTTGCTTTAGTCGTGTTGTTTTTTGTTTTTTTACCCTTAGATGTGTTTGTTTCGTTATCCTTTTTAGATGATTCGAAATCTTGATGCGTCTTTTTAGCATCTTCACTATACTTATCGAGCACAGTGTCTAAGGCAGATTCAGATAGACTATTACTATCAGAAGATGATGTTTTACTAGAATCATTTTTTGAGTCAGTGCTTGTGTCGTCATTATCTGATTGATGATTAGTGGTATCTGTATTATTACTTCCTTGATTATCTTTATCATCATCTGTTTCATCTGAGACGAAATCATCAATAGCATCTAACGCTTTACTAACACTTGCATCGTCCTTATCTTGATTGGCAGTTGATTGTTGTTTTGTATCTATCTCATCTTGTCGTGAAGTCTTATCTGATTGGTTAGCTTGCTCACTACTTTGCTGTATGTCATCATGTTCGCGATCCGTTGTGTCAGAAGATGAAGCACTATGTTCTGTTTGATCTTGGTCTTGTGAATCAGTATCTTGCTCATTTGTAGAAAGCGTGTCATCATCTGTTTCATTAGTGCTTGCGGGTTGCTCATAATCTGAAATATCACTATCGAAATTAAATAATGATGCAATTAAATGAGTTAGGCTAAATCCGTTTTGATATAAATCAGGATTTAAAAAGTTAGAAGCAGGTAAACCACTAGAATGAGTTGCGTCAAAGATTGGAGAAAGGGGTGTACGGTAAGTGTTATTTGTATCTTTATCACGCTTTTGATGACTGCGAGATACGCTTGTGTTGTCATCATCTTTCTCCTCTGATGACGTATTTGATGACTTAGACTTTTCTCGTTTTATCTTGTTCTTCGAATCTTCCTTAGTAGGTGCTTCAGAAGATGTGTTATCGGACTGAGTATCGTCTGGTTGAGATGGTTCATTAGTATTATTGTCATTTACATCTTCATTATGATCAGTCTGTTCTTCTTGTGTGCTAGATGATTTCATCTTAGCATCTTCGTTTGTGTCTTCAGCATGTGCAATGCTAGTCGTAAATGTTGGCAATACTAGCGTTGTTGTTAAAAAGTAAATCATGAATTTATGCTTCGACATTACGCTCTTTTCCTCCTATCAAATTAACTATGGTGGTATGCGAATATATCAGAATTTGATATAATATTTATTATGATTTTTAGTTGATAAGTATCAACTAATTATTACTTTGCTCAATAAAAGTATTATACTAACTCTATAAAGAAAAAAACAATACTTAATATCATTTTGAGATAAAATCTTAATATTTCATTTTTAGGAGTGTGAAAATGAAAAACGCACTAAAATTATTTATAACGGACTTGAAGCGAGTTGCTAAGACGCCAGCAGTTTGGGTTATACTAACAGGACTTGCGATATTACCATCTTTCTATGCTTGGTTCAACTTATGGGCTATGTGGGATCCTTATAGCCATACAGGTCATATCAAGGTTGCCGTTGTGAACGAGGACAAGGGTGACAAAGTTCGTGGCAAGAAAATTAATGTTGGTAATACATTAGAAGACAATCTTAAGAAAAACGATAAATTTGATTGGCAATTCGTTAGCCGGGAAAAGGCAGACCATGAAATTAAAATGGGTAAATATTATGCTGGCATATACATACCTAAAGAATTCTCGCATCAAATTACTGGCACATTAAGAAAGAAACCACAAAAAGCCGATATCGAATATAAAGTTAATCAAAAAATCAATGCCGTCGCACCGAAAATGACTGATACAGGGTCAACGGTCATCGTTGACGAAGCAAATAAACAGTTCAACGAAACCGTCACGAAAGCGTTACTACAAGAAGCGAACAAAGTGGGTATTCAACTTGAAGATGAAGTACCTACAATTAATAAAATAAAAAATGCAGTTTATGCGGCACATGACTCATTACCACAAATCAATAAAATTGCGGATCGTATTGAATATTTGAATGATCATCAGGATGATCTTGATAAATATGCAAATCAATTCCGTGCATTAGGTAATTACAAAGGCGATATTTTAGACGCCCAACAAAAGCTTAATGATGTGAATGCAGCCATTCCGTCACTTAACGAAAAGGCAAAACTCATCTTAGCACTTAATGAATATATGCCGAACATTGAGAAACTATTAGATGTAGCTTCTAATGATATACCGGCACAATTTCCTAAGATTAATAGAGGCGTGGATATTGCTAGTGAGGGGCTTGATTTAGCGAATACGCGTTTAAATGATGCACAAGGTTATCTTACATCTGCTCAGCAACGCGTAGGTGATTATCAAGAAGCGGCAGGGCGTGCTCAAGAAGTAAATAACCAAGCCAATAGTGCATTGCGTCAACAAAGTACGTCGGGACTTCCTCAATATCAAATTCAGAAGTTGAGCACAGATAGTAGCCAGGACACTGTGAATGATAATCAAATTGTCTCAAACAATGACGTGAAGTCTATGAATAGTGCGCTTGCAGAAGCATTATTAACACTTTCAAGTAATTCTGATAATCAAGCGAAAGCAACACAGTCAGACATTAAAGCCTTGAAAGATATATCTTATGGTGTTATTGGTTCTAATCGACCGACTGAATTTAATAACATGTTACGTAATTTAAAAACACGTCTTGAAAATAGCTCGAAAAGTAATCAACAATTGATAGACGTATTAAAAGAATTAGAAAAAAGAGAACATGTCGATTTATCGTCGCAAATTAAACAAGTTGAGAGTGCCAATAATCGTATCAGCGATTCATTACGTTCAACGAATCAACTCATTGATGCACTAAAAAATGGTAGTTCAGGTAAAGCAGAAGCAGTTAACGTATTGCGTTCGTTACCAGATTTAAATAAAGCGTTAGGTAACTATCGTGATTTCATTAAAAACGACTTAAACAATCGTTTGTTAGTTGTATCTAATCAAATTACACAAGAATTAAGCAAAGGTCAGAATACGTTATCAGACGTTCAATCTAAATTAAATACGATTAATCGTGTTATCATTGCTGGTCAGGATATAGTTACAGATGGACAGAATCGTATAGCTAACATTCAAAGCGAATTACCTGCTTTAGAACAAACCTATATTAATGCTATGCAAACTGCTCAGAAATATTTCCCTACAGTGAAAAAAGACGTAGCGAATGCAGCTGACTTTGTTCGTAATGATTTGCCAGATTTAGAGCAACAACTTGCGAATGCTACAGCAACAGTAAATACGAACTTACCGACATTGTTCAATAAGTATGACAATGCCGTTGATTTATTAAATCAAAATCAACCACGTGCGAAAGAAGCGTTAGCAAACGTAGCTAATTTCTCTGAAAACCGTTTGCCAGATATTGAAAAAGATTTAAACAAAGCGAATAAAATATTTAAAAAATTAGATGAAGATGATGCGGTAGATAAAGTGATTGATGCGTTGAAGAATGACTTGAAGAAACAAGCCGACGTGGTTGCGAATCCTATTCATAAGAAACAAGTAGATGTCTTCCCAGTTAAAGATTATGGTTCAGGTATGACACCATTCTATACGTCATTATCTATATGGGTAGGGGCATTATTACTAGTAAGTTTATTGTCTGTAGATAATAAACATGAAGCCTTGGAAGATGAGTTAACGAAACGTCAAATTTATTTAGGTAAAGGTGCTTTCTTTATAATGATGGGTGTCATTCAAGCATTGATTGTAACGATTGGTGACTTGGTTATTTTGAAAGCGCAGGTTGAATCGCCGACATTGTTTATCTTAGTCGCACTGTGTGGTGCTATTGTCTTTAATACGATTGTGTATACATGCGTGTCATTACTTGGAAACCCAGGTAAAGCTATTGCAATCATTTTACTAGTATTACAAATTGCTGGTGGTGGAGGAACATTCCCAGTTGTAACTGCACCTAAGTTCTTCCAAACGATTTCACCATATTTACCATTCACGTATGTGATAGATTCCTTACGTGAAACGGTAGGTGGCATTGTACCAGAAATTTTAATTACGAAAATGATTATCTTAATACTATTTGGACTAGGATTCTTTATTTTAGGCATCTTAGTCAAACCAGTCTTAGATCCAATTATGCGTAAAATTTCTAAACGCGTGGCTGAAAGTAAAGTAACAGAATAGAAAATAAAAATTTTAAGAATACTCGAAAGTTTTTAGTCTTTCGAGTATTCTTTTTAATTACTAAATGATTTGAATTTTTAGCAACATATTATTTTTATATCGTTAATAATGAAATTAGTATTCAAACAACTTAAATACTAATTTATTTTACATAAATTTATATGTAAAGTTAGCTCTATATAATATATTTTTTAAATAAAATAAGGTAATATTGTAGATGAATATAGTATTGTGAGGGATATTATGAAACTAGAAGTAGAAATTAAGAATAAAATTTTTAAAATTTTAAAAGAACTAGAAATAAATTTAAATTTTTTAGAGTTAAGTGAGATAAATCTAAAAGAGTTAAGAAGTGAAATTTTTAAATTACGAAGTAAGAAGTATATAAATAATACAGCCTATGAGTTATTAAGAAGTATAAGTAATGAAATAGAAGACATACAAATGTTCGATAGCATTAATAGTTATAAGAAATTAAATGAACTTTTAATTAATTTAGAAAGATATATAAGTATTAAAAGTGATATTACTACAAATAAATTTTTACAAGTAATTAGTAATTTAAGCTCATCTTCAAAAGAATCTATAGTTAATACTGAAGAATTTAACTATTTTAATGAATATTTGCATATACATAGACGCATTGAAGATAGATTAAAAGAAGCATTAGTGAAGTTAAAAAATGAAAATAATGGAATTATTTTTTTAGTGGGCTCAGTTGGAGATGGGAAGTCCCATTTATTGTCTTATCTTAATAAAAATAATAAAGAATTATTTCAGAACGTGTATATATATAATGATGCTACAGAAAGTAATAATCCTTATAAAACAGCCGTTGAGACTTTAGTAGAAAAATTAAGACAATATGAAAAAAAAGAAATAAATAAGATGGTTATAGCAATTAACGTAGGTATGCTAAATAATTTGAGTGAGTATTTAATATCTAAAAATATTGATTTAGAGATAGTAAATACTATCAAAAAAAGTGAAGTTTTTTCTAATAAAGGTATGGAAACTACTACGTTTAAACTGAATAATATTTCTTTAGTATCTTTCTTAAATGAAACTACATTTGAAATTGAAAACGAAATAGGAATTAAAAGTGATTTTTATAATTCTATTTTTAGGAAAATTTTTAAAAAAGAGGTAAATAATCCTTTTTATAAAGCATTTATTGAAGATGATGGATTTAATAGAAATGAGCCTATTTATCAAAATTACTCACTAATATTAGATGAAAGTGTTCAAAATACGATTAAGTATTTAATTATAAAAACTCAAATAGTAAATAAAAGAATTATTTCAACGAGAGCGCTATTAAATTTTATATACGACATTATTGTTCCTGAAATGAATCAAAAAAGTAATGATTCATTCTTAGTAAATTTATTATTTGGTAGTAATGGTAAGTCAGCTATATTAACTTCTATGCATGAACAAGATCCAATATTTTTCCAAAATTCAAAATTAGATAAGTTGAATATTGAACTTTTCAACACGTTAGATTTACAAGCTAAATGTGAAGAAATATTTGGAGTTGAAAACTATAAAAAAATAGCGAATTATTTATATTTATTAAATGGATTAGAACACAAAAGAAAATTTGAAATGATTATTAGATTACATTATTTATTTAATTATGAAGAATATGAGCCTACAAGTTTTAAACATTTCATTAGACTACTTCGCGAAATAGAAAACAATAAAACTTTAAAGAAAGAGATATTAAATAAAGTTATTAATGGAATTATAAAGTGGAAAGGAAGTCCTTATAAGAACTATATATATAATGAAAGTTTAAAACCTGAGACTAAAGTCCGAATAGGATTGGAGTTTAAACCTAAACCAAAATCGGTAGAAATTAACGGAAAGAATAATATAGTAGTTAAATTAGAAATAAATAATGCTATTTATGAAATTGAAATAGATTTTAACTTATATAATTTATTAGAAGAAGTGGAAAATGGTTACGTAATAAAAGAAAAAGATAAAATTGATGCGTTAGTATTTACAGAATTTGTAGATAATATAGTTAATAATCTCACTTCTACTGAAAGTACAATTGTAAATATTCCTTCAACAAATGAAACATATATGATTAGAGATGAGTTTTTAGGTTATCAACTTGAGGAGGTTGAATAATGGATAATTTTCCAACAAATAAATTAATAAAACATTTGAAGTTAGACGAAGGATCTCCGAGATATAATAGAAGCTTTGGATTCAGCATTCTCCCTTTTTTTACTCGTGAAAAAGAAAGAGCAAAATTTAAAAATGGTTTTACGCCAATTGTTGGAGCAATGGCAAGATACAGTTTAGGACTTAGAACAGAATATAACTATGAAAATTTTAATATTGATAATATTTATGAAAATGTGGAGGGGCCAGATTCTTTTGAGGAAAATAAGAAAAACAATTTATTGAAAAGATTATTTGATTTTAATACAATTTCTTCAATTAATCATCCTAGAGTTTTAAGTTATTACCCATTAAGTGATAGTCCGGATAAAAAAGGAGAAGTAAATATAGCTTTATATTTATGTAATATTTTAAAGTTAAAAGAAAATTCAGCTTGGATAAATTTTATAAATACAGCAAAGTATAATAATTTAATGGAAAAAATTTTTTTTGAATCTGTTAAAAAAATTGATGAAAATGAGACGCATAATCATTTTACAACAATTATTGATAATCTGTTTGAAACTACAGCAGAAGATTTAGATTATCTATTAAATTATAAAGACTTTGCTTTGAGAAATTTAGATAAATTTTTTGCATTTTATTATTTTCAATATATAACACAAACAATAATTAACATAGACAATTTAAATAAACTTGAAATTGGCCCTGAGTTAGTACCTCTTTATTACACTATAGATAGTGAAAAATTGTCTGCATCAAGAATTACATATAAAAAAGGCTTTAATATTCTTAAAGAAAGAAAAAAATATACTTTAGCTAATGATAATTTATTGGGATATCTAAATATTTTAATTAATGACATTGAAAATACAAATGTATTTTATTCATTTACAGATATTTTAAATTTTGAAGATAATAGAAAAATAAAATTAAATATAGAATTATCAAGGATGATGAATTTATATAAAACTAGATTAGAGAAACAAGAACAAATATCTAATGATTTATTAAATAATCTACAAATATTAAAAAGATGGTTAATTAATGATTTGACTAGAGAAACAGTTTCTAGATATTCCAAATCTATAGATGAAATTGGAGATTTATATTTTCTAAAAGGCAGAGGTAATTTAGGAAAAACTTTGACTATTAAAAAAGATATGCTCATTTTATTAACAGCTATCATTGTTAAAAATGAAAAAAAATTAGTAAAAGAAGTATTTTTAGAGTTTGAAAAAAGAGGAGTTTTTTTTGATCGATATACAAAAGAAGAGGTAGTAAATTTCTACGAAAAAATGAATATACTTGATAAAAAAAGTGATAGTGGAGATGTTAAATATGTCAAACCAGTTCTATAATTTTTTGAGTGATGAGTTGTCAAATTATTTGAGTAATACTAATTTAAATAGTGGAGATAGATTTTTCCTTATTTTAAATAATGATAATGAGTTAATTAATCTCAAACAAGCGATTACCTCATCTACTGATAAAATAGTAAATAAATTTCGATTAGATGAATTTGATTTTGAGACTATTTATTATTACGTAAATGACATAAAAGTGATTTTTGTGTTTGCATATAATGGTATTACCAGTGATTTTTTAGTTACTATTAGAAATAAAATATCTTTACAAAAAGGGCAATGGCATAATTCAATAGTAATTTTTATGATGAAAGAGGATTTAGATAGTATAACAGGTGGTGCATTAGATTTATCAAAAAAAGGTGCGCCTTTCCATCCTAATTCGTTAAAACAGAATTTAGATAAAATAGTTAATAAAGAATATCATAATCTTGAAAAGCATGAAAGTGAAATTTTAAAATTTGTAATTGAAAGAAAATTTTCAGATGAACTTGTAAAATACACATTATTAGATTTTGAAGCTGTGTTCAGTATTATTCAACAAGGAGAAATTAAAAAAATTGATTATCTTAACTTAGGCTTATTTGAAGATAAACAATTAAAAAGTTATTCTAATTCTTCAAAAGTTATTAAAAAAAGATTGGATGAAAATAGTGATTTGTTTGAGTTAGTTTCATCAATTCATGATAGAGGTAATATTAATGAGGATGTAGAAGAAAAATTTGGAGACAATGCACCATCTAAAATTAAAAAGAATAACTGGTATGAAGCAGAATTTGAAGCAGTTAGAAAAAGTAAAGAGAATGTGGATAAACAAAAAAAAGTTAAGATAGAATTTAATGATGAAGAATTCCAAAATCAATTTGAAGATTTAGAAGTTTGGAATAAAAATTCAGGTACTACTAAAGTAAAATCTAGAGAAAAAAATATAATTATATTTAAAGATATGAAAGATTTAGGTTGTATAGTTCTTCCTTTTGATAAAAACGATAACATACAATCTGCCTATGTAAATACAAATAGAGCTAAAATTTATAACTTATCAACTAAAAAATCTTCTCAAGTTGAATTTGTCGGAAGAAGTAAAAATAAGTTAGTGATTAATACTAAAAATATAAGAAGAGATGAAGAATATTACATAGAATTTACATATAAACATAATAATTCTTCTTCATTGACATTTAAATTTAGAATATTATTAGTTAATTTTGATAGCTCTGAAATAGATAGTTTAAAAACTAAATATAAATTAAAATATAATACTAAAGAGAAAAAAGTTGAATTCAACTTAGATAACATTGAAAATAAATTACAAATTAATAGTGAAAATAAAGGTCAAGATAAAGTATATGAAAATGGTGAAATTTATAATTTAGAAACAACTTCAAGTTTGGATTTTAGTCATCTCATAAATGTTGATGAATCTAATATTTTTGTTAACTTAATTATTAATAATATAAACTATATTATTAAACTTAATGAATTTGTGAATAAGCCTGTTCCTGTATCAAGTTCGAATTTAATTAAAAAAGTTTATGAAAAAAAAGAATCGATGATATTTAAAGATAATATAGTTATTCAAGATACTAATGAATACTATTTATTTAGTGGTTTTAAGAATATACTTCAAATCGAACAAGAGATGATAAACAACTATTTTACTAATGGCACATTAATTAAAAATGAATTTTTTGGAGAGATTAAAAATTTACCATCATCAGTTGCTAGAACATATAAACAATTATGTGATTTAATTATAGAAAAAAATACAGTGCCAAGTTTAATGTATTATGATGAAGACATACGATTATCAATATTAAATTTTTGTAATTCTGTAGAAAACGTAATAAATAATCTCTCTGATGACGAAAAAATTACTAATCATGAGATACTAAATATACATGAATTAGGAACTATTAAAGATGAAAATAATTTTTATTTAACCTCTTTGCATCCGTTAGTATTGAGATATGAATTATATAAAACAAAATATTTTATGGATAAAGAAATAAGTGAAAAGATATTCCATAAATATAATCCGATAGGTTTATTACCTTATGTAGTTGATACGGATACTAATTATTATTTCGCTAATTACACTGAAGAAGGGGCACGTTGGATAACTTATAGACCTTTTGAAACTACTAATAAAATGAGTGCAAATAAAATGCAATTTATAATTCGAACGAGATTAAATAATTATAAACAACATTTTAAATATTTATTTAATATTAATAGTCAATATGCTTTGAAAACAAGGTATATAGAGGTTACTGATTATAATACTATAATAAAAGGGACTATAGAACATATCTTAGATCAAATAAAAGAAGTTAAATCTCTTTATTCTTTAAATCCAGTTGATATTTATTTAGATAACATTGAATATATAGGTGATTTATATACTTTATATAATGTGAAAAGTAGTGATGAACTTTTTGATTTATATAAAATAAAAATCCCAAGTAATGTAAAAAAACGATTCGGCACTGAAGAAATTATAGAGAATATTAAAAACAAAATAAATATATTTATTAATTCACAGGACATGAAAAAACAAGAAAATATTTATCATATTACTTTTGTTAATTTTAACCAAAAACCTAAGTTTAGTGTGAGTAATCTAAATGATATTAACTCATCAATTACAAATAGAGGTCTTTTATCTAATATAAGCTACACTAAAATAGGCGATTCTTACCTATCAGGCTTTGGAGTTAAAGGGCTTTACGATTCTAATGATTTAATTAATAGCGCTATATTATGGAATAGTTTTGTTTCAAGTAATAAAAATTATAGGCTGAATCCATACAAAAAAAATGAAGGTATTGTAAATAATATTATTAGTATTGAAAATCAAGACTTAGATGAAGTTTTTAATAATACAAATTGGGTTACTTTTATTGATCCTTCAGTTGACTTGTCCTATTTTAACAACAACAATTATGATTTATTCATAATACATTATAATGATCAAACTTCTTCGTTTAATTATGAATCCATTACAGTAACTAATAATACTGAACAATATACTAATATTCTTAAAGAATTTCTACAAAAGGTGAATGTTAACTATATACCAGAAAATGTAAATAATATTATTAGATCTTTTAATATTCTTAATGGAGAATGGTTACTTTCAATTATAGGAAATAGAAATATAAAATCCAGTGACCATTCAATACGTGAAAAATTAAGTATAATTTCAGCATATAAACAAATACTTTCAATACTAAGTCATAAGAATATTACTTGGATTCCTATTTCACTTGAAGAGATATTAAGAGTAAGTCGTCAGCAAGGGTTAGATTCAAGTTCTGATGTTTTTTCTGCAAAAGAACTCAATTATAATGGTTCTATTACAGATGATTTATTATTTATCGGACTGGAAATTCAACAGGATAAAACTTTCGTACATTTAATGCCAGTTGAAGTGAAAATTGGAATGAATCAAAATAATGTAGTTACAAAAGCTAAGAAACAAATCACTCATTTATATAATCTTTTAGAAAGAGAGTTAATAAAAAACTCAAATAACATTTTAACTCAAAAATTTTATAGACAATTTTTTATGAACTTATACTTTGGTAATTTAAAAAAATTTATTGAGAATGAAGTGATTATTGATGAAAAAATGTTTTCTATCTATGAAAAAAGAGCCGAAATCTTGAATGATAATGTTGTTTTTTCAAATAAAATTAAAGACGAATATGGTATAGGAATTGTAGTACTCTTTAATCAAGAAAGTAGTTTTAGAAAACTTATTAAAGATAAAGATAGTAATATATATGAACTACATTTGACAGAGTTCGATGCTTACAACGATGCTGAAAAAGATTATAAAATGATTAGAAATGAAATATTGAATAATGAAAGGGGAATTGACTTAACCAAACTTTTAGATCTTTCAGTAGCTAAAAATCTTGATAAGACAAAAGATATTTATGAGAACAAGGAAAATAAGAATGTAAATATTCCTCGTATTAATATAAAAAAAATAGAGAAAATTCTTTATAGAAATAAACCGAAAATAAAAAAAGATTCAATTGAATCTAACTTAGAAAATGTAAGAATATTGTTGGGTAATGTTAAGGGAAGTACTGAAAAAGTTTATTGGGAATATGGTCATAAAAAATTACCTAATCGTCATATATTAATAAGCGGTAAATCAGGACAAGGAAAGACTTATTTTATGCAATGTTTATTGTATGAGATGGCAAAAAATAAAATAGATAGTTTAGTAATTGATTATACAGATGGTTTTTTACACAATCAACTTGAAGAAGAATTTAAAATGAAACTCGGAAGTAAACTTGAAAATAAATTTATTTTCAAAGATAAATTGCCTATAAATCCATTTAAAAGAAATGATATTGATTTAGGTGGATTTATAGTACCAGAAGAAAATAATGATATTGCTGATAGAGTAGTACAAATAATTGATTTTGTATTTAGATTGGGTATCCAACAAAGTAGTTTATTAAAAGAATCAATTAAAAGTGGCTTAGATATATATGGAGAAAATTTTACATTTACTAAATTAAAACAAAGATTAATAAATGAAGAATCGACTAATACAAATACTTTATTAGGAAGAATAGATAAGTTATTAGATAGAGATCCTTTCATATATGAAGACAATAATTTTACGTGGAAGCAAGTTTTTAATAATGATGGGAAAGTAACTATAATGCAACTAAAAGGGTTTATTCCAGACATTCAGAAAGTATTAACTGAGTTTTTATTATGGGATTTATATAATTACACTGAAAGACATGGAAATAAAAATCTTCCTGTTCCAGTTTTATTAGATGAGATGCAAAACTTAAATCACAAAGAAAGTTCACCTACTACTAAAATTCTAAGAGAGGGAAGAAAATTTGGATGGTCATCATGGTTAGCCACTCAATCTATTAGTTCAATTAAAAATAATGGTGGAGATATATCAATGTTGTTTAATGCAGCAGAACAAATTCATTTTGCACCTCCAGAAGATCAAATTACTTTTTTAAGCAAAAATAAAACTAATGATGAAAAAAGAAAAATGGAAAAAGATTTATCAACTTTAAATAAAGGAGAATGTTTAGTAAGTGGATTCTCAGAAATTAATGGTGAATTAGTAAAAATTTCAGAAGTAATTGAAGTAATTCCCTTAGAAAAGAGATAAGATGCAAACAGAACTCTAAGTGCTTAAAACTTAGGCTCTACGTCAAATCGGACTGATGAGTCCAAA
>NZ_KV801089.1:0-78510 GCF_001810405.1 Staphylococcus sp. HMSC069D12 | reverse complement strand
ACATATTGTCATTCAGTTTTCAATGTTCATTTAAAGCAATTACATTTATTAATTATATCAATAATCTTTGTATCATGTCAAGAATTTTTTAAATTTTATTTTATTGAAAAATTCTTCTGTTCAAAACTTAATTGATTATTTCAACAAATAATATCTTATATTGTCTTTCAAAGTTTTTCAATGGTCAAAATTACACTTTCTTAACATTAATTTAATGAAATTAATTTCTGAAACAAGAAAGTTTACATTCGTTTTTGACGACTCTTACATAATAGCAAGTTTGCAAAGGAACGTCAATCATTTTTGTAACATAATAATGGCTAAATTTTCACCTCTAATGTATTGTTTTGAATTAAGAGTATAATTTACACAATTTTTAGCATTATTTTGTTGATGGATTTATTATAATTACTAGTGTATATGATTTTCGTGATTAATAAATCATTTAAGGTGTGTCTATTTTTCATTTATAGCTAGTTTAATAAAAAAAGCAATGGTTTAGTACCATTGCTTCTATTACTTCTATTCTTCTTTATCTTTGCATTCTTTACAAATACCATATATTTCCATACGGTGATGTGTTACGTCGAACTCTGTGATGTGCTGTGCGAGTTGTTCAACTTCATCAAGTTGAGGATAATGAAAGTCTACAATCTTGCCACATTTCTCACAGATAACGTGATAATGATTATGAGTATTAAAATCAAATCGACTTGATGCATCTCCATATGTTAACTCTTTAACTATGCCAATACTTTTAAACACTCTTAAATTATTATATATAGTCGCAACACTAATATTTGGAAAATCAGGTGAAAGTGCTTGATAAATTTCATCCGCAGTTGGATGTGAATGAGATGCAATGAGATAACGAATGATGGCTTGACGTTGTGGTGTAATTCTTACACCAGCTCTTCTTAGGGCTGCAATTGACTCTTCTAACTCATGATCAATAGACTCTAATTCTGCACTCATATGATTCACCACTTTCTACTTAATAATAATTATTACTTGATATTAATATAACTGTTTCCAAAGTGTGATGTCAATAAGTACGAACGATTTCCGTTAATAACCTTTATATAAATCGACTCTATTCTCAATTACATCATTTTTATTGAGAAAATCATCCAAATTCCTCTCAAATAGTTTTGTAGCATCACTTTTTATATTTTTGTCATTTCCTGTTATATGTGCTGTAATCGTCACATTATCTAATTTATATAATTCATTATTTTCATCTAATGGTTCATTTTCAAATACATCTAAATATGCATGGCGAATTAAGTTATGGCTTAAAACTTTAATGAGTATTTTTTCCTCAACAATTGTTCCTCTACCTACATTAATAAATAAACATTTTTCATTCATAATTTTGAAATGTCTCTCTGACAATAAATGATATGTTTCTTGAGTTTCAGGTAATGTATTAATAATAATATCAGCTTTATTTAAATGTGATTCTAAATCTTCTATTGTATAAATATTATCGAAACCATCTTTATGATGACCGGATTTACTTATACCGATTATTTCCAATTCAAACGGTTTGAGTAATTTGACGGTTTGTTGAGCTAACGATCCTGTTCCTAGTATTAATACTTTTTCATCGCTCAATCGTTTACCAGTTAGTTTAGAATCATACACTTTATTTACTTGATTAACATATGATGTGCGCATTTTCTTATAGTCATCAAGTATGAAGGATAAAACAAATTCTGAAACTTGTTTAGCCTGTATTCCCCTAGTATTAGTTAAAATAATATTTTTTTCTTTAATAACTTCTAATGGTAGATTATTAACACCAGTAGCATACCAGGAGATCCATTTTAAGTTTGGACAAGCATTAATAAAGTTCTTATCAACGCCACTATCATAGCCAATCAATATCTCTAATTCATTTTTAAGTTCTGTCGGTATATCTATTGCATTCTTGAAAAAGTAAAATTCTAAATCCGGGTAGTTGTTTATAAGTGAAGCTTCTATTTCTCCTAATCGCTTTAAACTAACTATTTTCATTGATTTCACCCCAAAATTTGATTTAGTTCTTCAATTTGTGTTTTTACTTTAACCTTTTCAATGACATCGATGATAACGCCATCCTCATCAATAATAAATGTTGTGCGAACAATACCCATTGATTCTTTACCAAATGATTTTTTCAATTGATAGACACCTATTGCTTTAGATAATTGAAAATCCTCATCAACTAATAAATCAAAATTAAGATTATGTTTTGCAATAAAATTTTGATGTTTTTTCTTAGTATCACCACTGACTCCATATATTTGAACATTCAAGTCATTAAATTGTTCTAAGTTGTCTCTAAAGTCACATGCTTCTGTTGTACAAGTTGGAGTATTATCACGTGGATAAAAATAAATAATTGTTTTACTTCCTTTTATTGTCTCATTAGTAATCCATTCACCATTCTGATTTTCTAATTTAAATTCTGGAAATTTTTGACCTTTTTTGAGCATCATATCACCTATTTCTTAATTATATTAATTATATGATACGATAGTAAGGAAGAATATTAAACTAAGAGAGGTTGAAATAAGATGAAATTCACTGAGAGTGAACGTCTACAACAATTGTCAAATGAATATATTTTGGGTGGCGTTAATTCACCATCACGCTCTTATAAAGCGGTTGGTGGAGGTGCTCCTGTTGTAATGCGCGAAGGACACGGCGCATACTTGTATGATGTTGATGGCAATAAATTTATTGATTATTTACAAGCATATGGTCCTATTATCACAGGTCATGCTCATCCTCATATAACTAAAGCTATTCAAGATCAAGCAGCTAAAGGTGTACTTTATGGCACGCCAACAGAATTAGAAATTGAATTTAGTAAAAAATTACGAGAAGCTATTCCGTCACTTGAAAAAATAAGATTCGTAAACTCTGGAACTGAAGCAGTTATGACAACGATTCGTGTTGCTAGAGCTTATACAAAGAGAAATAAAATTATTAAATTTGCAGGTTCCTATCACGGTCATTCTGATTTAGTATTAGTAGCTGCTGGTAGTGGTCCATCACAATTAGGATCTCCTGACTCTGCAGGTGTTCCAGAAAGTGTCGCTAAAGAAGTAATTACAGTACCGTTTAATGATATTGAATCATATAAAGAAGCTATGAAACATTGGGGAAACGAAGTAGCTGCTGTGCTAGTTGAGCCAATTGTTGGTAATTTTGGTATGGTTGAACCACAACCAGGTTTCTTGGAAAAAGTTAATGAAATTACTCACGATTATGGTGCATTGGTGATTTATGATGAAGTTATTACTGCATTCCGCTTCCACTATGGTGCAGCCCAAGATCTATTAAATGTATATCCAGACTTAACTGCATTCGGAAAAATAATTGGGGGTGGACTTCCAATTGGTGGCTATGGTGGTCGACAAGATATCATGGAACACGTTGCCCCATTAGGTCCGGCTTACCAAGCTGGAACGATGGCAGGTAATCCACTTTCTATGAGAGCAGGTATCGCATTACTAGAAGTACTAGAACAAAAAGGTGTTTATGAAAGATTAGATCAATTAGGAAAACGACTTGAAGATGGTCTATTAGAGCTAATTGATAAATATAATATTACAGCAACTATTAATAGAGTATATGGCTCTTTAACACTTTACTTCACAGATGAAAAAATCACACATTATGAGCAAGTTGAGAATTCAGATGGAGAAGCATTTGCTAAGTTCTTTAAATTAATGTTGAACCAAGGTATTAATTTAGCTCCATCAAAATTTGAAGCATGGTTCTTAACTACAGAGCATACTGAAGAAGACATTGATGAGACACTTAAAGCTGCTGATTATGCGTTTAGTCAAATGAAATAGCAAATTTTTAACCTACAATAAAGGAGCGTGAATTATAACGTTGCCTTTATTGTAGGTTTTTATTAATCAAAACAAAAACTTGTATCTATTCAGTCTTCAAGTGTATACTAGTTTAAAATATTATTATAAAAATATATTTAAAGGAGCGTTATAGTTGAGGCTAGGAGCTCGTATACTAAAGACTGGTATTGCAATTATTCTTGCTTTGTTTATAGCGTCTTTCTTACCTGATAATGTCGGTTTAAAATCTGTAGCAGGAATTAGTGCGATTGTTGCTATGCAACCTAATATCTACCGTTCTATTAAAACTATTTCAGAACAAGCTACAGGTAATGTCATTGGTGCTTTATTAGCAGTCATAATGGTAACAATATTTGGAAAAAATATCGTTATTATGGGTGTTACTGTCATTTTATTAATTGCTATATTATATAAATTAAATTTAGCTCACGTTGCTACATTAGCTGGCGTAACAGCGCTTATTATAATGGGACAACATACTGGGTCATTCTATGTCACTGCAGCATTTAGATTTATACTAGTAATGATTGGTGTTGTCAGCGCTTCTGTAGTTAACTTAATATTTTTACCACCCAAATTTGAAACTAAGATATATCACAACTCAGTGAATATTGCTTCTGACATTTTCATTTGGTTTAAACTCGTATTAAATGACGCATCTGACTATCATCAGATAAAAGAAGATGGAGAACAAATAGAATCACGTATATCAAAACTTGAACAGATTTTTAATTACTATAATGAAGAAAAAGCATTAACTAGAAAGGCTGCCTTCCAACAAAATAGAAAGAAAATTTTATTTAAAGAAGTTGTAGGCACTACAAGACAAGCTTATGAAGTACTAAATCGTATGGCTAGATATCAGAATGATCTTCACAATCTAAATTACAATTTAATTTTCCAGATAAAATTAGAATTAGATTCATTAACAGCCTACCACGAACAAATTTTAAAAAGCTTGTCGAAAAAAGCTCGTTACAATGTGGAACATTTTGATAATCAAATCATGAATCCTCAAAAGAAAGACCTAATGGATGCTTTTCAACAACAGTTAATTCAAAACCCTTATCAAGTAGAATATTCATATTCAAATATCATGCAAATTATTGCTACAATAGAAGAATATCGTTATTATTTAGAACATTTAGATCGATTAAGATTAAGTTTCTTCACTTATCACCGCAATGACACTGATATAGATATTGCTGATGAGGATTTTGATTTATAACAAGAAAATGGGGTTACGAAGCTTGTAAAATTTTCTTTATGAAATTCTCTTTGTTGACCCCCGACCACTCCGACAAGGTTGACTAGAATTAAAATAGATTGTTACAAGTGCATTTTAACCAGTCAACTACTGCATATATATTTGAAGCCTGAGGCATTGAATTATGCCACAGGCTCATTTTTTACTATAAATTTTGTATGCTATATAAATGCTCATAAGCACCTTGTTTTTCAATCAACTCTTTGTGCGTTCCTGTTTCTACTATTTCACCATTTTGCATTACAATTATTTTATCTGCATGTGTAATTGTTGATAGTCTATGTGCAACAATGAGTGTAGTTCTGTCTTTACTTAATACATCTAATGCTTCCTGTATAATTGCTTCACTTTCTAAATCTAATGCTGATGTGGCTTCATCTAAAATTAAAATTGGTGGATTATTTAAAAAGATTCTTGCAATTGAAAGACGTTGTTTTTGACCACCAGATAATTTAACGCCTCGCTCCCCTACTTCAGTATCATAGCCATCATGAAGATTCATTATAAATTCATGCGCATTTGCCATTTTAGCTGCTTCAATAACTTCTTCCTCAGTAGCATCTGGGCGACCTAGTAAGATATTTTCTCTCACTGTATCTGAGAAAAGAATATTATCTTGTTGGACTAGACCAATTTGATTTCTTAAACTACCAGTAAGAAAGTCTTTAACATTATGATCATCTATTATTATTTCACCTTCAGATACATCATAGAAGCGAGGTATCAAGTTAATTAAGGTTGACTTACCACCACCACTCATACCTACAAAAGCTACTGTTTCACCTTTATTAATATTAAGATTTATACCTTTTAGTATAGTCGATTCATCTTCATTGTATTTAAAACTTACATTCTTCAACTCAATATGCCCTTGTTTAATTTCAATAGGTTGAGCGCCAATACCATTTTTTATATCGTAATCTTCATCCATCAATTGGAATACCCTATCCATTGATGCAAAACTTTGAGTTAGTGTCGTAAAAGAAGAAACCAATCTTCTCAGTGGTCCGAATAATTGTTCCAAGTATCCTACAAATGCAGCAAGTGTACCAACAGTGATTGAACCATTAATGGCTAAATAGGCACCGAAGCCAATAACGATAATTGGTCCTAAATCTGTCACAGTATTAATTGCTGCAAATGAGTAGGCATTCCATGACGTATGTTGAAATGCTCGATTTAAAAAATGTTGGTTTTTATGATCAAAGTTTTTAGCTTCATTATCTTCTATCGCAAAACTTTTAATGACAGACATACCTTGTACACGTTCATGTAAAAATCCCTGTACTTCAGCTAAAGCTTGCGAACGTTTACGAGTCAATTTTCTTAAACGACCGAAGAAGAAATACACTGTCAAAATATAGAATGGAAAGATGAATATAGCTGCGAAAGCTAACTTAACATCTAGGAAAAACATGATGGATAGTGCAATGACAATTGTTATACAATCTAACCATATGTTCATTAAACCGGTTAAAATAAAATCTTTAGTTTGTTCTACATCATTTATCACTCTTGAAATAACTTGCCCTACCTGATTGTTCGCATAAAATCTAGCACTTAAAGCTTGCAAATGATTATATAATTGTTTTCGAATATCATATAAAATCTTGTTACTCGTCCATTGTGCAAGATATTGACGTAAGTATTCGATTGGTGGTCTCACAATTAAGAATATAAATAAAGCTATGCCGATAGCTACACTTAAATGTTGAAATTTTTCATTCGTAGAAAGTGCACTATTATTAATAACGCCATCAATTGCATATTTGATAAGTAAAGGAATTAACATAGGAATGCCGAATTTTATAATCCCGATAATTATCGTCGCTATTATACGATATTTGTAAGGTTTAACAAATTCTAAATAGCGTCGTATCATACTAGTCCCCCCTATAATTTTCAATTCAATTTTTTAGAAAATTAATAGAGGTTGAAACTTTCAATTGCAAGCATCTCCTTTTGCAACTTTAAAGTAAATTCAACCTCTGCTTATTATTACTCAAGTACTATAAAACATATATGTAGCAATTACATCTTTTATGCTTAGTAATTTCGAATTTTTTTGTAACGCTCTTTCCAAACTTTTATAAAATCAGGGGCGAACGGACCTTTCTTTTGTTCTATCCACTGCTGTAAAATATCTACATTACGGCGTAAAATAACATCGATATCGTGTGGATAATTCATCTGATTCATGTGTTGTTCATACTCATCTTCATCTAGCAGATGATATTTACCATTAGGATAAACTTTAATGTCTAAATCATAATCAATATATTTCAAAGCTTCTTCATCACAAACGAATGGTGATGAAAGATTACAATAGTAATAAATGCCATCTTCTCTAAACATACAAATAACGTTAAACCAGAATTCTGAGTGAAAATAAACGATTGCCGGTTCTCGAGTAATCCACGTGCGACCATCACTTTCAGTAACTAAAGTATGATCATTTCCACCGATAATAACATGATCTGTTCCTTTTAAAATCGTCGTTTCAGACCATACTCGATGAATATTACCATCGTGTTTGTAACTTTGAATTTTTATATTTTCGCCTTCTTTAGGTATGGATTCTTTTACCATACTCCACACCACCCTTTTAGTAATTTTCGCACTTTAGATTATATCATAATTTTAATTAAGTCTTTAAAGATGCGTTACTATTTTTAATATAGCCTCCAAAAATCAACTATAAATTTATGTTTTCAACCATTTATATATTTATATATTTTATCCATTGATACAGGTAATGTATATTCATCACGGCGATTTAAATTCATCCACTCAAGTTTATAGTCTTCCATCATTTTTTTAGAAAGAGATACTGTCTCAATTACACTATATACTTTAATATCCCAAGTCATATGAGTGAATTGATGTTTAAGTTTAAATACTATTTCCTCAGCTATCGATAGTGACGTTCCTAATTTATTCTCTAATTGTTCCAATGCATTTGGTGCTTCAAACATAGGAAATTGCCACATACCATTTAACAATCGCTCTTGTCGTTGCTCAATTAAATATTCCCCTTTTGCATTTCTAACTAAAAATACATGTTGCTGAATCGTTTTCTTCTTTATGTTTTTAGTTTTTACTGGTAAATTTAACACAGTCCCTTCTTTGAAAGCACTGCAATTGTCTTGAACAGGACAGAATAAGCACAACGGATTCTTAGGTGTGCAAACTAATGCGCCTAATTCCATCATTGCTTGATTGAAAGTACCAGAATGATGATAAACATAGGGCTGTAATTCTTTTTCATATGCCTTTCGTGTTGATTGCAATTTAATATCTCTTTGATCATTATTTAATCTAGACCATACTCGAAAGACATTACCATCAACGGTTGCTAAAGGTTTATTAAATGCTATACTCAATACAGCTGCTTGTGTATATGGACCAACGCCTTTAAGTTTTCCAAATTGATCTGGTGTTGAAGGAACGACGCCATTGTATTCAGATGCCACTTCTTTTACAGCAGTATGAAAGTTACGTGCACGGCTATAATAACCTAAACCTTCCCAATATTTAAGCACTTCATCTTCATTTGCCTGACTTAAGTCTTCTATGGTTGGAAAACGGCTAATAAACTTATGATAGTAGTCAATAACGGTTTTAACTTGTGTTTGTTGAAGCATAACCTCACTCAACCAAATATAATATGGATTAGAAGTCTCACGCCACGGCATTTCTCTTTGATTTTCATTAAACCACTGTATTAAATTCTTTTTAAATGTAGATTCATTTAACATACTTACATCCTTTCCAATCTAATTATTTATTTCATCTAATCAGTTTATAGCAAACTAATATTATTTTAATAAGTTTCTTAATTTCGTTATTTCAATTTTTAGATTATAATATATATTAAATTAACATGAAAAGAGTGAACGTTATGGATACAGCCACGCATATAGCAATAGGTGTTGGATTAACTGCTCTAGCTAGTCAAGATCCAGCTATGGCAAATACTATGGCAGCTACTGCTACAACCTTAATTGCCGGATCGTTAATTCCAGATGGTGACACCGTTTTAAAATTGAAAAATAACGCCACATATATTTCACACCATCGTGGTATCACTCATTCTATACCATTTACAATTTTGTGGCCTATACTGATCACATTTATTATTTATGTTTTATTCCAAGGAGTAGATACAACGCATATATGGTTATGGGCACAGTTAGCAGTATTTTTACATGTGTTTGTTGATATATTTAATTCTTATGGTACTCAAGCTTTGCGTCCACTCACAAACAAGTGGATTCAATTAAGTGTTATTAATACATTCGATCCAATCATATTTATTATACTTTGTGTAGGGATTGTCGTTTGGTTATTCGGTGTACATCCATTCATAGTATTCTTTCCAATTATTGGTATATTCATCATTTATTATATTATTCGTTTCAAAATGCAGAGTATCATTAAAAAGCAAGCATTAAGCCAGATAAAAGCACAACATAATCCTGTTAAAATATTTGTGGCACCTACGATGAAATTCATGGAATGGCGCGTTGCTATTCAAACAGAAGAACATGATTATGTTGGAAGAGCATTTGGTCGATATGTTGTCTTTAGTGATAAAGTTAAACGACAGAAATTTTCTCCAGATACTCTACTCTGGCAGATTAAAAGTAATAAAGACATTAGAACATTTCTAAACTTCTCATCAATTTATCGATGGCAAACTCGTAAGCTGGATGACGACACTACAGAAGTTCGTCTAATAGATTTACGCTATTTAAATAAAGGGCACTATAGTTTTGCAGCAATAGCACATGTCGATAATGATAACAATATAGATCACTCATATATAGGATGGGTTTTCACTGAAGAAAAATTACAAAAAAAATTATATTCTAATTAAATTTTAAAAAGAGTGAACCAGAACCATAAACGACACTATGATTCTGATTCACTCTTTTATTTATTTTTTGTCGCAATTATATTAGAGGAGTATTTATATTTTGAATGTGCTACATATCTCATAAGCATAAAATTAATTGCTCCAATCGTTACTATTATTAAAATGAAATAGATATGATATGAAATATTATACATATTCACTACGCCATAAATCGTAGAAGTCGCTAATCCATCAATTAAATAAAACAGAGGATTTAACTTTAACAATTGAATCATTAAATTCTCATTTGCAGAAGGAATAAAAATAATAGGTACTATAAAAAAGTTTATAACTACAGCTAACCAGAATATCATAGTCATATTTTTATATATAATATCTAACAATCCTAAAGTAACAGATATGAATATTATAAATAGAATCATCATTATATAAAATACAATAAATGCAATGAAAGATGCATCGAAATTCACTGGTTTAAACAATAAAGTAATAATTGATAATATACAACAAATAGAACTTCCGATAAGTGTGTTCGCAACTGTAATTATCAAAGGTGTTGATTGGAACGACTTAGTTATTAAATAATCTTGACTATACTCTTTAAAAGATTTAAAAATTGTCGCAAACATTGTAGCAAATGTAATCATAGCAAAAATTCTATATAGCCACCTAGCTTTACTAAGATCTTCAATCTCAATAAACGACAGTATAATTAGTGCTATTAATACTAAGACAAGTTCAACAATTAAGAGAATTGCAAACCATTTCCAAGTATCTATTATACGATGCTTAGTAAACTTTATTAGTGATGGGAAAAGTTTTATATATAATAAAATGTTATCTATCATTTTTACACCTACAATTCAATGTATATCCACTTACTATTTTTCATATCTGCGATTAAATATCCATCACCTGACTTAACAATCCATAAATCTTGATTAATATGATATTTATCTTTAAGTTCATCTTTATTAATTATTGGAAAAACAAATCCTGTTAATTTATCTTGATCATTAAACAACATTTCAACTGGTTGTTGCGTTACTCCTACAACATATCTAGAATCCTTATCGGGAACAAGTGATCTTTTAACTCGATCATGTTTTTTATGTAAATGGCTATTATAATAATCTACAAAATTACTATAATTTGATTTCATATATGGAGATAATTTTTTAAATGAATGCGACTCATATAAAGCTGCTGGGTTAAAATATTGTAGTTTATGTTTTTCTACAACATAATCTTGATTATCGATATTAACACGATATTTTTTTGAATTTTCACCTGTTAATGTTAAAAGTGCGTATTTAGGAACTTTTGTATTAGAATCACCATTTAACGTTATCGAGTCGTCTAATACGATTCCATATGCCAATTTTTCCTCAAATGAGTCTTTATTTTCAACTTTCTTTTGAGCTTCAATTATAGGAACATCAAAGCGCCCAATGTTGTTAATGACTAATGCTCCAACGATGGCCAAACAAATCAAGCTTGCAATCAAAATTGTCCAAAACCTCACGACAAAATCAGGAACTTTCGCATGTCTATATCTTTCTACTCTTTTAAAGTTATAGCTCATTTCAGGGAGTCGACTACGACTTTCTTTCCAATCTAAATCAAAATTTTGCTGTTCTTCATCATTTCCTATACCCATTCGATCTTGCTCATGTTCTTTAAACACAGGTAAAACTTGATTTAGTGAACCTTCCATCCTCACTTGCCCATGTGAAATCCATGCTACATAATTACTTACTTTTTCAACTTTTCCAAGATCATTATCGATGAATACTAACGAATTATTATCGTTAACATAGTCTTTCGACAATTGTTTTGCTTTCTCTAAAAAGTCTTCATCAAGATGTTCAATGATATGGTTTAAAATAATCAATTCTTTTCGACATACACGTGCAATGCTTAAGATTAATTGTGCAAAATCAGAGTGACTAAGCATATTTATATTAAACGTAGACTTATCATCTAAATGTGCAAATTTGATAATTTGATCAACACTGTGCGATGTTGTTTCGTAAGAAAATAATCTTTGAATTTCTTTTACATATTGTCGCACTGTTATATGTATTAAATGTTTGTCTTTTATATCACCATAATAAGTAGAGACCGATTTATTAATTTTACCTCTATCAGGTTTAATGTCACTAGCCATTATCCTACCTAATAAAGTTTTAGAAGCCCCTGGCTCACCAATAATAGCTAAAGCCTCACCTTGATATATATGTAGTGAAATATTGTTTAATTCTATGTCTTCTGCGGCATAACCAAATGGTAAATACCACTTTCTATTTTTCTTACTTCTATAATAATGCGTGACATTGAGCATTTTTAAGACTATTGAACTTCCCATTCATGTTACATCCTTCTAAATTTTTAATGAAGCGAGTGGCAATCCTTCTTCAGGGGTCTTACTATTAATTCTATATCCCCATGCAAATACACCTTTTAATCGTTCGACTTTGAAGTATTGGTCGCTTCCATCATTAAGTTTATACATTCTACCGAGCACTACCTTAGTACAATCGACTAAGTAACTTTCAGCAATGATAACTTTACTTTGATATACATCGTACTCATTCATGATGCCATTCATTTCAGCTTTACGCATTTTTTCTTTATATGTTTGTATTTCATATCTTAATTCTTGCTCAGACATTTCACTTAGCTTTTTATCATTCATCTGAAATACCACTTTCTTCTAATTTTGATTTAATTTTATCATATTTATATCCTTTTCTCATAAGTGACTCTATCGTCTTCATTACTAATTGTTGTCCGTCATACTTACGCCTTTGTTTTGTATATACTTTTTCAAGATCTTTTTGCAATAAATCATCTAATATATTTTCATCTTGTTCAAAATTTAATTCAGCTATTGCCTGTTGTGCAACATCCATAGAATATCCTTTTTGAATCAGACTTTGAAGTACCTTTTGACGTATTTTAATTTCAGGGCCTTTTTTAGTTTTCATAACTTTTTTGGCAACTTCAATTACCGCTTCAAATGATTGCTCTTCTTCGTAAATCGGAACATATGTATTTATAATATTAGGTTCAATTCCAACTTGATATAATTTCTGTCTATAAATTTCAGGACCTTTGTCAGTAGTGTTTATCATGGTATTCTTTAAGCTTTCAGCATAATCTTCATGGTTAATATACGATTCTTTGTAACAATAATCTATAACTTGTTGGATCGCTATGTCACTTATTTCATTTTGTTGCAAATGTTGTCGCACTTCTTTTTCAGTTCTCTTTTTATATGATAAGTATTGAATTGCCATATTAATACCTAAACGATAATGCTCATACTTTTGAATATTCTCCATATCTGATGGCTCAAGAATTTGACCTTTTTTTAAATTAAACTTTACAAGTGTATCGATATCTATTCCCATTTCAAATACTTCATCCAAGAATAAATTAAATCGCTCTTTGTTATTCTTTTGTACTTCTATTTTCGTAATTTTAGTCATATACCCACCACCTTAACTTCTATATATGTTCTCTATTAACTCATTCAGTTTAAAATATTCTAACAAACATTATTTTATATCACTTATCGCATTACACAAAATGTTTTACCTATATAAAAAGTCCTCATAAAGTTCATTTAAATTATGACTACTTTATGAAGACTAAATTATAATTACGAATTTTATATATACGCAAGCAAAACAATTCAATAGTTATTTAGATGACTTAATGCCTCTTGATATTGGCTATCAGATATATATTCTTGTTGTTTCATTTTTTCAAGGTTTGTTTTAATTCTATTTTTAAAGTTAACAGACATATTACTTATATCATAAACACTAGGTGCATTGACCTTACTAGCTAATATCGCACTTTGTAATACTGTAATTTGAGACATACTATCACTATTTTTATTTACTGTCGTACCAAAATAGTAATTGGCGGCACTTTCGATTGTATATTGATCGCTACCGTAATAAATATTATTTAAATAGAAGCTCAATATTTCATTTTTACTATATTGTTGTTCTACTTTATGTGCTACAAACAATTCTTTTAATTTTCTAGTGAAAGAACGTTCATTATCATAATAATAATTTTTCACAGTTTGTTGCGTAATTGTACTTCCACCTTGAACATCTCTATCCCCTATCGTTGAAAACAATGCTCGTGTTGTACCTTTTACATCAAAACCGTGGTGTTTATAAAAACGTTCATCTTCCATTGAAATAAATGCACCTTTTACATAATCAGGCATATTGTCTGCAGATACATAACTACTTTTATTTTCAATAGTTTTAAGGTCATCAACATTTGCTCTAGAAGATAAGTAATACATTAATCCGATAAACAATGCAAATATGATGATAAATATAATAAACAGACGTAAAAATATGCGTTTACTCTTTTTCTTTTTAGGTGGTTTACCTACAGGTTGATAATACGTATTGTAATGTGGTTCATTACGGTATTGTGAATGTCTCTCAGGCGAGTTGTTCATTCTTTGGCTTCTTTTCATGCGGTAGCTCCTTTACTTAAACTCACTCTATATTTGAGAGTTTAACAGTAGTTCTTATAATAAGCCATACTTAAAGCGAAAAATCGGTCCCAAGGTGTATGAGAATATATGACTATGAGACCAATATCTGAAGTTAAGTCATTAAATTACTATAACTAAATTTTTGAATAAAAAAAGAACCGAGAAGGAACATATTAAAGTCTCTTCTCAGTTCATTAAATACTGTGAATTTGTAAAATTGACGTATAAGATTATATCGAATAATATTCAAGCTTTACATCAACAAGATTTATGCTTGAAGTTGTTTAACAATTTCTCTGTTAAAATCGTCTAAGTCATCTGGTGTACGACTAGTTACGATATTTTTATCAACTACAACTGATTCATCTACTACGTTTGCACCAGCATTTGATAAATCTTTACGTACATTAAGTACAGCTGTTAGCGTACGTCCATTTAAATCTTCAGTATCAATTAAAATTTGAGGTCCGTGGCAAATTGCAAATGCTGGAACATCATTTTTAGTGAAGTATTTAGCAAACGTACCATATCGACCTTCTGCATCTCCGCGAAGATGGTCTGGTGAGAATCCACCTGGTATTAGAAGTCCATCATAATCTTCTGGTTTAGCATCAGCAATACTTACGTCTACAGTAACTTTTTCACCATGCTTACCTACTACTTCAGCATTTGCAGTATCACCAATGATTTCTGTTTCAAAACCAGCTTCTTCAATTGCTTCTTTAGGGCTAGTTAATTCAATATCTTCAAATTCATTTGATAAGATAATTGCTACTTTTTTAGTCATGTACTAATCACCTTTCTTGTTCGAATTATATTTATTATATAGACGAAATAGAAGGTTATTAAACATAGTTGAACTTATCCGGTTATTATTTAGTTAGACACTTGTTTTACTTTTTCTTCTAATTGATCTAGTAACCCAATCCATTCATCAATGTCTTCAACACTTACTTCATCAGGATTAACATGATCAATATCTTCTAAGAATTTTGATAATCTCGTTTTAATTTGTTCCATTGTTTGTTGTTCATTCATAAATGTTTCTCCTTTTTTATATGATTTTATTTAACAATACGTTAATTTTATCCTAACAGAATTTGACAAAAAGGGATATAATCTTAATAATGTTTAATGTACTTTTGCAACGAATAGAGGAATTTTTTTAGTTTAGGAGTAATAAATATGTGGATGACAAATCAGAAAAAAACCATTTCAATTTCAAATGATCCTTGGGAAGCTTATAACGATATTGAAGATTACGGACAGTTGACGTTGAGTAATGTAGAATTTACAACCACAACGCTATGTAATATGAGATGTAGCCATTGTGCAGTTGGTTATACATTACAAACAAAAGATCCCGATGCATTACCTATGGATATTATTTATCGTCGTTTAGATGAAATACCTCAATTAAGAACAATGTCAATCACGGGTGGAGAACCAATGTTCTCAAAGAAATCAATTAAAAATATCGTTAAACCCTTATTAAAATACGCGAAAGATCGAGGTATTTATGTTCAAATGAATTCTAATTTAACGTTGCCTCAAGATCGTTATTTAGATATCGCGGAATACATAGATGTTATGCACATTTCACATAATTGGGGGACTATACAAGAATTTACTGATGTTGGCTTTGGGGCCATGAAAAAACAACCACCTTTAAAAGCAAAATTAAAATTATATGAACAGATGTTAGATAATGCGAGTACCCTATCAAGTCAAGGTATGTTTGTTTCAGCTGAAACGATGTTAAATCAGAGTACTTTACCTTACTTAGATAAAATTCATAAAGAAATCGTTAATGATATGAAATGCAGTCGTCATGAAGTTCATCCTATGTACCCAGCAGATTTCGCAAGTCAATTAAATGTTCTTTCTCTAAAAGAAATGAAACAAGCAATTCATCATTTATTAGATATTCGAGATGAGAATGTATGGATGCTATTTGGTACGTTACCTATCTATCCATGTATTAATGACGAAAATGATCAAGCACTATTACAACGCTTAAGAGATGCAAAAAATGTGACAACACGAAATGATCCTGATGGACGAAGTCGCTTAAATGTAAATGTGTTTAGTGGAGATGTCATTGTAACAGACTTTGGAGATGAAAATGGTACCATCTCAAATATAAAAACAGACAAATTGACTGATGTATTTAATAAATGGCTCACTTCAGATTTAGCAAAATCTTTAAATTGTCATTGTGAGGCATTTCATTGTTTAGGCCCTAATGTATTAGTGAAAAACATGTATTATCCAAACACTGATTTCAAACAGAAAGAAATAGAAATGCACACAGAAAATATTTTTAGTTAAGCATCAATAATTCACATATATCTATAAAATAAGCACCACATAAAGTGAGTTTTAGAATAATTTTATGTGGTGCTTAGTTCTGTTTTATGAGAATTATAATATACTAGTTACAACGTTTAACTTGTCCGTGATTTATAATTCTTCAATATGTTGTGCATTTGATAAAAATTCAATAGTATTTTTACTTTCTTCTCTTCTATCTTTTCTACGTTGTACACGCTTAGGCGCACTTTCATAGAACCATTTTTCAACTTTTGATTCTGGATAGACATCTGGTACTTGGACTGGCTGACCATTATCATCTAATGCAACAAAAGTTAAGAAACTTAAGGCTGCTAAATGTTTTTCTTTATTTAATACATCCTCAATAATTATTTGAACACAAACTTCCATTGAACTTGTACCTGCATAACTAACCATCGCTTCATAAGAAGTAATATCTCCTGTTTTGATTGGTCTTAAAAAATCTACAGAATCAGTTGATGCTGTGACTACTTGGGCATTAGCATGTTTCATTGCTGTAATGGCTGCAATTTCATCTATGTTAGCCATCAATGAACCACCAAACATTGTATGGTGATGATTGGTGTCTTGAGGAAATACTTGTTTAGCTTTATAACTTTTTGATTCAGACATTGATTTACGAATACCTTGAGAATTTGACATGCGTTATACCCCTTTTATTTTAATTTCTATTTTTATTGAGCCCAATTGCCGTTTTTAAACACTAATTCTTTAGTGTCATCCTGTTTAATTCCATAAATCGTTAAATCTGCACTTCCTATCATGAAGTCAACATGGACATTTGAATCATTAAGACCACTGGCAATTTTTTCTTCAGTCGTCATTTCAGTACCACCTTCAACATTAAAGCCATATGCCGAACCAATGGCTAAATGACATGATGCGTTTTCATCAAATAACGTGTTGTAGAAAATAGTATTACGATTTGAAATTGGAGAATCATCAGGTACTAAAGCGACTTCTCCTAGTCGCTTAGAACCTTCATCAGTATTGATCAAATCTCTAAGCACATCTTCGCCTTTATCTGCTTTGAAATCTACAATTTGTCCATCTTTAAACGTTAATGTAAAGCCATCGATGATTGTACCATTATAACTTAATGGTAGTTTATTTGTTACATATCCATTAACGTTGTTACGATCAGGTGCTGTAAAAACTTCTTCAGTTGGTAAATTAGCTATAAAAGCTTGTTGATTGCCATTAACATAGCTCGTAGCATCTTCCCAAATATGTCCTTTAGGAAGTCCTACAACTAAGTCTGTCCCTTCGGATTGATAATGTAACGCTTTATAATTTTTTTCTTGCATCAATTTAGCATGTACACTTAAGTTTTCTATATGTTTTTTCCAATTTTCAATAGGATCGTTCCCGTCAATTCTTACGATATCAAACACTTCATCAATAAATTTCTCTAATGCAATTTCTTCATCTAAATCTGGATAAACACGTCTAGCCCAATCTTTAGAAGGAAAAGCAGCAACAACCCATGGAAACTCATTCTTTTGACTTCCTTCCATATATCCTTTGAATGCTTGACTATAACTCATTTGATTGGCTTTAAGTTTTTCAGGGTCTATACCATTTAGCAAGTTTGGATCACCACTAAGTAAAGCTAAATTTGCAGCGCCACGATTAGCATAATCCATTCGTTCATCTACTTCATACGATTTAACTGCATGATTTTCAAAGTAATCTACTGATTCATACTCAAATTTAAGTCTATTTAATTTAGAATCTGAATAATTTACTTTTACGTCTGAAGCTCCAGCTTTATATGATTCTTCAACAATTAAACGTGTTAAATCGATGGCATCAACTGAAGATCTAATAAAAACAGGTTGTTTAGGTTGTATATTCATACCTATTTTAACTAATAATTCTGCATACTGTTGTAATTTCTTGTTATAACTTAATGAAGTCATATCATCATCCTCCCTAATCTTGACGTAAGTTCCCCAACTCATCAGCAATTGCTGTAACTTCGCTTGGTGAAAAAGAATCTTTAGACATAACAAAATTATGAATTTCTTCTATATCATGCTGATTGGCATTTTTAAATTTAGCCGGATTTAACAAACCTTGATTAACAATATTTAATTTTTTTCTAATATCTGCAATCATTGTTTCATTATTATTTTGACTCACGTTATCACCTCTTTAATACAATATTCTATCAAAGTATGATAATTTAACAAACTTTTATCGGATATAGTATTATTATGTCTTTATAAAATTTTAAAATAAATATAAAATGGTTTATATAGGATTAATTAGGGGGAATAGAATATGGTAGATGTAGCATTTGTATGTCTAGGAAACATATGTCGCTCTCCTATGGCTGAAGCAATCATGCGTCAACGTTTGATAGATAGAAACATTTCAGGCGTTAACGTTTATTCAAGAGGAACAGGTAAATGGAACCTTGGAGAACCTCCTCATGAAGGTACTCAAGATATTCTTAATCGCCATAATATACCTTTTGATGGTATGATTAGTGAGTTATTTGAATCAAGTGATGATTTTGATTATATTATTGCTATGGATCAGAGCAATGTTGATAATATCCAAAACATCAATCCTAATATAAAAGGAAAATTGTTCAAATTGCTCGAATTTAGTAACATGGAAGAGAGTGATGTGCCAGATCCTTATTACACTAATAATTTTGAAGGTGTATATGAAATGGTACAATCATCTTGTGACAATCTAATTGATTTCATCGTCAAAGATGCAAATTTGAAAGAGGGGTAAATAAAATGGAAAACAAATTAATTCCTGGTATTTTAATTGGCGCTATTGTTGGTGGTGCTGCTACTTTAGCTGACAAATCAACACGTAACGCTTTAGTTCAATCTGTAAAAGATGTTAAAGAAGGTAATCGTACACGCAAACCTTCTAAATTCAATTCTATTAAAGACGAAGTATTATATTGGAAAGATACAATTGAAGAAATTCGTCGCAATAACCCAGAATTAGAAAAATCAATTAAAGATGCTAAAGATACATTCGTTGAACGTAAGAATAAACGCATTGGTCAATAATTGATTGTTTATTTTAGCTAAATCTCTTTTATAACTTTAGTTAAAATAAAAACTAACTGAAAGTGATAAGTAAAATATTATTTTTGTTTTTCACTCATAGTAAGGCGGGACAATGAAATCTTTATTATATAACAGGTTTCTGTCCCGCTTATTTTACTATTTAAATTAATGTATGTGGTTAAAGCAAAGGAGATTGTTATGTCAAAAGAAAATAAATCAAACTCGAAGTATCTTAACTCTATTAAAGACGAGCAAGAGAAGAATCAAGATAAAATTAATGTTGATCGTACATATGTAGAGCCTCAAGAATTTCAATCTAAAGAACCAAAAAAAGAGAATCAAGTCTTTTTCGTTTCACGGTTAAACAAACCAGCTAAGTATACAAAAAAATCTAATTTTCTTTCTTATTTAATTTATCGAATAGGCAAAGATGACGCTTCAGGCTTAGCAGCACAAATGACTTATCATTTTATATTAGCTATGTTCCCAATGTTAATTTTCCTATTAACATTGTTACCATTATTTAACTTAGACCAAAGCCAAATCACCGGTTTATTAAGTAATGCACCTGCTGACACATCGAATCTTATTAAAGATGTAATTAGCGATGTCACTAAAAATTCTAGTGGCGGTTTACTTTCTATCGGGTTAATCTTAGCAATTTGGTCAGCTTCAAATGGTATGACTGCAATTATGAATTCATTCAATGTAGCTTATGATGTTGAAGATAATAGAAATGGTATTCTTTTAAAGATACTAAGTGTTATTTTCACAATTGTGTTAGGCGTCGTATTTTTAGTTGCCATGGCATTACCTACTATGGGGTCAGTTATTGCTCATTTCTTATTCGGTCCTCTTGGATTAGATAGTCAAGTTAAATGGATCTTTAGTTTAATTAGAGTTGTATTACCATTAATTATTATTTTGATTCTATTTACAATTCTATATTCAGTAGCTCCAAACGTTAAAACTAAACTAAAATCAGTATTACCAGGAGCTATATTTACATCAGTTATCTGGTTACTTGGGTCTTTCGCATTTGGTTTCTACATTTCAAATTTTGGAAACTACTCTAAGACTTATGGCAGTATCGCAGGTATTATTATCTTATTAATTTGGTTATATTTAACAAGTTTTATCATTATTATTGGTGCTGAAATTAATGCAATCATCCATCAGAGACATGTTATTAAAGGACAAACCCCTGAAGAAGCAGCGCTCGACCATGATGATAATAACCAAAACCACTATAATGAAGATACTACTTATGAATATAAACATACAGCTACTGGCAAAGATGAAGACTATAAAGTCGATAAAGATCCAGAAGATAAAGATGAAGAAGATGCTTCATTAACTGAGAAAATTAAAGATAAATTTACTAATAATGACGATGATAATAAAAAATAAGTGTTTAATTACTAATTAAATTAATAAAAGGTTGAGGCAACGGTTTATCGCCTCAACCTTTTTTATTGAATCAAATTATGTTGGAATGCATAAATTACGGCTTGTGTTCTATCTTGTACTTCTAATTTACTCAATATATTACTTACATGAGTTTTAACGGTTTTAATTGTAATATGAGAAGCACTCGCTATTTCTTGATTTGAATACCCTTTTGCAATTAATAATAAAATTTCCATTTCACGCTCAGTCAGCATTTCATATAATTCTGCACGTTTCTTCATTCTATTACGCATCTTAACTAAAACTTCAGGTTCAAATACAGATTCACCATTATAAGTTTTGCGTACTGCGTCGGCTATATCACTAGCACTAGTCGTTTTTAAAATATAGCTATCTACACCAGCATCTAATGCTCTATATACCTCTTTATCTTCAATAAAACTAGTTAACATTACAACTTTAATATGTGGCAAATCTTTTTTGATTTGAGTAGTTGCTTCAACGCCATCCATGTCATCCATTAATAAATCCATAAGAATTAAATCAGGTTTTAATTCATGAGCTTTTGCAATGGCATCTTTACCAGATTCCCCTTCTCCAACTATCTCAATGTCAGATTGTGTTGATAGATAACTTGATATCCCAATTCTAACCATTTCATGGTCATCAACGAACAATACTTTAATCGTCATTATTATCATCCTCCCTATTTAACGGTGCTTTAACTTCTATTCTCGTTCCAGAATCCGGTAACGATACAATATGGAATGTCGCACCAATTTCTAATGCGCGTTCTCTCATATTTTTTAATCCATAACTTTGCTCTAATTTCTCGTCAACATTGAATCCTTTACCATTATCTTGAATTCGAAGTAATAGATAATCTTGTTTGTTAAATAATTCCACTGTGACTTTTGTTCCATTTGAATGTCTTAACGTATTTGATATAGCCTCTTGTGTAATTCTAAATAAATGATCTTCTATACCTTTAGGCACCTTGAAATCTTGAATATCGTGTATGACTTTCATAGGCACTTTCTTTTGCAAATCAATAACTAAATCTTTGATACCTTCACCTAGTGATTTATCTTTTAGCCCTAAAGGTCTTAAATGAAGTAATAATGCGCGCATTTCAAGTTGAGACTCCTGTACCATTTTCTCTAAAACTGGTATTTGTTGATCAAGCGGTGCCTCTAACTTTGTTTCTTTTATTGCAGATAACATCATACTTGCTGCAAAAAGTTGTTGACTTACAGAGTCGTGTAACTCGCGAGCTAATCTCTGTCGTTCATCCTCAATGATTTTCTTAACTTTGACATCATTCATATTGTAGTTTTCATTAGTCAAGTTTTGCGTTTTCATTCGTAAACGGTGCAACTCTTGATTTAGGGGAACTAATGTTTGATAAAGGTCTATGGTTTCGTTATAAAGCTCAATGTTTTGATCATTAATACCTACTGTTTCTCCTTCAATGGCATGTTCAATTTGCGACTTAATCCACTGATTTTGTTGATTAATTTTATATGCGAGAATTGAACCTACAATAATACAAAGTAAAATGATGACTAAATTTAAAAATAGAAAAACAGGTATCCCAAAAATTTGAGTATAAAACATACCTTGGAAATAGATAATATTAACAAATACTTTATCTATAAATAAGAACGCGGTTAACATGCTATAAACTAGTATAAGCATTGAACCGATAGCTCTTAAGTAGTGGTTCATCGATAAATCACCTCAACATCTCCTATGAATGTTGAAACATAAACATTGACATTATAATTCTCTTCTTTAGGCTTCTCTTCAACTTGGATATGATTATTTTCAACTTTATACGATTGGCCATTTAAATAAGCATTTCCATATAGAGCAGCCATGTGTAAATTAATATTATAATTCAATGGTACCACTAACTGAATTTTCCCTAAAATATGTCTTACTACTATTGTATTATTCTCTTTAATATTTGCAGCTTTTGTCATATCAATGTGTATATCACCAACACCATGTTGAATTTGTACATCTTCCCATTTATAAACATAAACTGGTGTGCGTTGCTCTCCAAACCACTTTTGTTTAATAAATTGAGGTGATGTAACTTCATCTTCTGAGGCAATCACTTTTAAAGGTTTAAACTTAAAAATGAGATATCTAATGATTACGATAACTAGAAAGACAAATAATATTATGATGGTATATTTATTCGACAATAAAGTAAATGCTATAAGCAATGCACCTATCCAAAACGCTAAGAGACCCCTTACTTTATGAAAGTAAAGGTAGCCTACATAAACTAATATACATCCCAAAAGTAATACAAATAGGTAGCCTATTTTCTCAAAAAAGATGTAATAAAAATTGGCAATAATCATTAATGCCGTAAATATGATTAATAACTCTGTCGATATATATTTTCGAGTCAATGTGTCGCCTCCTATTCCTTTCAATTAAGCTACTACACTCATTTGTTCAATTATGTCACATTGGCCTTGTGTTGTGATCTTTTCTTTAGAGCAACGATGAATATCCGCTTCAATTTTTGCACAATAGGCTTCAAATAGATCAAGTTGTCTTTTAAGACCTTCAATTTCATAATTATTAATTTCTTGTGCATGTTTAATATTATACGTATTAGTTATATCAATATATTTATTTTCTAATGTTGCAGTTAAACTGTCAATCAACTTATTCATTTGCGTTTTCTTTTCTTTTAAATATTCAATGTAATTTTCAATGCTCTTTAATTTTTGATCTAAACTGATTTTGTAATCATTAATGTTTCGTTTAATAACTACTTTAAGAAAGTGTTGTAAATATAAGTCCATATAATTCATAGAACCACCTCGTCCTTGATTAAGCTCAATTATAGTTTAAAGTGACTCAAACTCATATAGGCTCTAGGACCATCTTACTCTCATACTTTAGTACGATGTTTATTATTTCTATAGAATTTATATAAAATTCATGTAAGTTACACCTCAAATTTTATTTTCAACTTAAACAGGTCTATGATTAATTATATTTATTTTTGAACGAAGGTAACATCAATGATTAACACACATCGTCTTAATTGGCTTCCTTATGTACTTGTTGTGATTTCACTTCACATTCTGTGTTTTGGCCTCCTCTATTTAGCAAATACTAATCATTTACTACTAGGTATGGGATTATTTGCTTATACATTAGTACTTCGATACGCTTTTGATGCAGACCATATAGCTGCTATTGATAATACAGTGCGTAAATTATTCCAACAATAACGTAATCCAGTATGTGTAGGTTTCTACTTCTCAATTGGACATTCGACAGTAGTCTTTTTTATGGCTGTCTTTTTAGGCATTTAACTTAAATAGGCTAAAGATGCATTACCCCACTTTCAAGAAATTGGTGGAATTATTGGCACTCTCGTTTCAGGAACATTTTTAATTATCATAGGTATATTAAATCTAATGATATTAATTTCTTTAATAACTTTATTTTTAAAGTTTCGCAAAGACAAAATTAATGATGAGAAGTTAAATGATTTATTAGATACACGTGGCTTTGTTTCTCGTATGTTCGGACCATACTTTAAATTTATTAGTCATATTTGGCATGTCTTGCCACCAGGCTTTCTATTTGTTTTAGGATTGGATACTGCTAGTGAAATCTCATTGCTATCTTTATCTTCAGGTGCATCACAGCAAGCAATTTCATTCGTAGGTATAATATCTTTACCTATATTGTTTGCTGCCGGAATGAGTTTGCTAGATACATTAGACGGTATACTTATGATTTCTGCTTATAATTGGGCATTCTTCACTCCTATTCGAAAAATTTATTACAATATTACAATTACTGCTATATCTGTTATCGCTGCGCTATTAATTGGCACTGTTGAATTACTACAAATACTAGTTGATAAGCTTCAATTAAAAGGTTCTATCTGGGAATTTATTGAAAACATACAATTTGATAATATAGGTTATATTTTAGTGATTTTATTTATTATCAGTTGGCTCATTTCTACTTTAATTTGGAAATTTGGCAAAGTTGAACAACGATGGTCTTAATAGATTCATTTCTTGGACATTATTCGTAGAATAGTTAATACTTTATTGACTTTCACAAAGGAGATTATGTTATGACTAAAACTATTGCTCTAGTTACTGGTGCTTAATCAGGACTAGGATTTGAAACATCGCTCATGCTTGCTGAAAAAGGATTTCAAGTATATGCCACGATGCGTAATTTAGAAAAACAAATAGATTTAAAAAATGAAGCTACTAAAAGAAATGTAGACCTAACCATTTTAGAATTGAATGTAACCAAATTAGATAGTATTAAATCTACTGTTGAATTCATTATACAAGAAGAAGCTCGTATAGACATTTTGATTAACAATGCTGGCGCCGGCTTTAATAAAACTACAGAACAAGCAACCGATGAAGAAATAAATTGACAACTTAATTTAAATTTAATGGCTGTTATTCGAATGACCAAAGCTGTATTACCAATCATGAGATCACAAAGAGAAGGTCGTGTTATCAATATTTCGTCAGTTGGAGGCCTAGTTGGACAACCTTTCAACGAAATATATTGTGCCGCTAAGTTTGGTGTTGAAGGTTATACAGAATCTTTAGCAAGTTATATTCAACCTGAATTCAATATTAAATTTACTATTATTGAACCCAGAGGCATACAATCTGAATTTATGCCCAACATTATGAACCACTTAACTCAAACTGGTGGCATACAAGAAGATGAATATACGCACTTATACAATTCATATACTAGTGGTATTAAAGAAAATTATGGGCATGATGCTTCTCAAAGTTCACATGAAGTTGCGCAAGTCATTTTAAAAACAATTGAAATGAAAGAACCACCTATCAGAACGCGTACGTCTGATTGGTCTGAAACTTTCACAAAAATTAAAACCAAACTAGACCCAGATGGCAAACAACAGCAGAAACAAGTCTATAAATTATTAGTTAAATAACTTTATAAAACTAACTAGTATAAACTAAAAAACCAGTAAATGAGCGTTGTCATCTCTTTTACTGGTTAATTTATATATATATCGAATTTTTAATTAATAGTAATTAAATATGAAATTAATCAATTTTTGTAGTTAATAATGGTCCATCTTTAGTAACGATAACCGTATGTTCGATTTGAGCGACAAAACTCTTATCTCTAGTTTCGAAGGCCCATTCATTTTTACCTTCTGTTACAAAAGTTGCTTTAGAAGAAATAAATGGCTCTACTGCAATTACAACCCCTTCTTTAAGTAAAGTTTTATCTTTAGGATCATAATAGTTCATAACATGGTTAGGCGCCTCATGTAGTGATTGACCTACACCATGCCCAGTTAGATTTTTAATGACAGTTAAATCATTTTGACGTGCTGTTGCATGTACTGCTTTACCGATATTACTTAATTTAGTTCCAGGTTTAACTTTTGCCATTGCATTTTCAAATGCCATTAGTGCAACATCACATACTTTTTGTTTAAGTGGGTCACTTGCTTCACCCACAACAAAAGAAATACCAGTATCAGCGTAATAACCATTTTTTAGAGCTGATACATCTATATTAACTAAATCTCCTTCACGGATGATTCGTTTGCCAGGAATGCCATGGGCTACTTCTTCATTAACACTTATACATGTTTGCCCAGGGAAATTCTCATCATGAATAGGTGCTGAAATAGCACCATGTTCTTCAAACAAATCTTTAGCTATGTTGTCTAATTCTTTAGTTGTAATACCAGGTTTAGTAGCTTCTTGCATAGTATCTCTAACCTTAGCACAAATGTAACCTATCTCTTTTAAGGCTTGTAATTCTTCTTCTGTTTTTATAATCATAATATCCCGTTCCTTTTTAAATTGTGATTACACCTTATTATACCAAAAAAATTTTGATATACTAAACATACAAAAAATGAAGCGCAAAATAATTTCTGTTTAAAAGATAAAATTATAATTGTTATTTTCGTACAACGAGAGGATTTATCATATGGATAAATGGTACAAGAAAATTATAGGAGCGAGAACAATCAAAACTGGCCTAGCGACCTTTTTAACATCGCTATTTTGTTTGATGCTTGATCTCACTCCAATCTTCGCTATATTAACTGCTATTGTAACTATCGAACCTACTGCAAAGGCGTCATTAAAAAAAGGTTATAGAAGATTGCCCGCAACGGTAATTGGTGCATTATTTGCTGTACTTTTTACTTTTATTTTTGGTGACCAATCGGCTTTAACGTATACGTTTAGTGCACTTTTTACTATCTTAGTTTGTACTAAATTAAACCTGCAAGTTGGTACTACTGTTGCGGTGTTAACATCGGTTGCCATGATACCCGGCATACACGACGCCTATTTATTCAACTTTTTTTCAAGATTATTAACTGCATTAATCGGTTTGGTTACAGCAGGATTGGTCAATTTTATAGTTCTGCCTCCTAAATATTATCAGCAAATTGAAGATAATTTAACGCAATCCGAATATAAAATGTATGAGTTGTTCTCTTCAAGATGTAACGAATTATTATTAGGAAAATTTGATTCTGATCATAGTAATGATCTTTTAAATAAGTTGATGGGTGTTATAAACAAGACTGAAACTTTAACTGGCTATCAAAAAGACGAATTACGTTATCATAAAAACAAAGAAGATGAATGGAAACGATTAAAAAATATTTCGAACCGTTCCTATATCGATAGATTACTGGCTACTCACCTATCAAATATTATATATTTACCTAAGCACATACATTTAGTTTTTACACCTGAGGAAAAAATAGCTATTATTAAAATTAGTAATAGCGTCAATAATATTATCAAAAGCAATCATTTTGAACCTCACCGCTCATCTGCATCAACACTTAAATCTTCTGTTAAACGCTTAGAAAAATTTGATCAGAATCAAATCAAAAGTCATGTCATTTATGAAATACTTCTAATCTATAAATTATTAGATAGTAGATATAATGACAAATAAAAAATGACGTACTGGAAAATTTCTATAAATCCGGTACGTCATTTTTAATTGCTTATTATATTTGTTATTTTTTTGATGATCTTTCTATAATAACTCTTTTAGCCGCTTCTTCTTCAGTGTTATCTAATTGTTTAGGTTCAAAAGGTATACCTTTACGTTCACAGGCTTTTTCTAATAAATAATCAGTCAGTTCATGATTCTTTGGAAGGATAGGTCCATGTAAATATGTTCCTAATAAATTTTTATAGTGAATACCTTCTTGTTTATCATCATCATTATTACCGTGACCAACCGTAACATGTCCTAACGTACCAAAATTATGATGTGTTCGACCACCGTGATTCTCGAAGCCAACTATCGTTCCAAATGTATCACTCTCGATTACTATATCACCAGTTAATCGTTCAGTTCGTGATTCAGTATAGAAATCTAAGATACCTAAACCTTCAAGTTCAGTTCCATCAGGCGTAATATATTTTGTTCCTAAAAATTGATAACCACCACAAATCGTTAATCCTGGCATACCATCTTCAATAGCATCTTTAAGTGTAGTCTTTATCTTGCTTAATTCCTTAGTAGCAATACTTTGTTCTCTATCACTGCCACCGCCGATAAAGAAGATATCACAATTATCAAGCGTCACACCTTCAGTTTGGTTAACTTCTACTACATTTAATTGAATACCACGTTTCTTTGCTCTTTGTTTGAGTGCAATAATATTTCCTATATCACTATATAAATTTAATTTATCTGACATAAAATGATAAACGGTTAATTCATTCATATTTATTGCCCTCCTTTAAATGAACGATTAAGTTGTTCTAACATTGGAGATAAAGATGTGTAGTTAGGAATAGCTACAGTGAAACCTTCATAATTCATTGTCATTGCAGTTGCTTTATAAATATCTTTTTCAAGTATAATTGGAACATTTATTTCGGCTAATTTCAGACGTAATTGTAATTCTTCAGCTCGAGTCCCTGTAACAATGATCGTTTCAATATCTTGTTCGCTTAATTTCTCGAAATCGGCATCATAAATCCAAGAAGTATCACGACCATCAGCAGCATTATCATTTAGACTAATGACATATACTTTTTTACCTTCTAACTGTTCTCCTACTGATAAACTAGCATTCATACCTGCAGGATTCTTAGCTAAATTAATCATAGCCTCTTTATGATCAAGTTTAAAATATTGCATACGACCATTATCTGAAGTATATGATTCGAAACCAATTCCAATAGACTCATCATTGAGCCCTAATTCTCTCAACACAGTATAGGCAGCTAATGCATTATAAGCGTTGAAGTCTCCAGCAATTTTCATGTTAAATGTTGTTTCATTTATATTTAATGCTAAGAACGGAGATACTGTGAATGATGAAACTTCATATTTAGGTAATTCACGTTTGAATCCACATGAACAATGGTAATGACCGATTTGATTATAATGAATGTAATCGTATGCTAATAATTTGCCACAATTTGGGCAATACTTACTCTCGTTCATAGTACTTTGCTCAAACTCATGTGCGTGTGCTTTCATACCATAATAAACGATAGAGTCACTAGCTATTTTAAGTCGACTTACAAAAGGATCATCTGCATTGAGTAACAATTTAATTCCTTTATTACTAATTGACTTAGCTATGTTATTTACCATTATATCTATTTCTCCAAATCGATCCATTTGATCACGGAAGAAGTTAGTAAATATCATCATTGATGGAGTGACTTCTTTTAAAACTCGAGGAATAGATCCTTCATCGATTTCAATAACTGCTACTTTAGTATTTTTAGTGCTTTGCATGATAAAGGCAGATGTGATACCTGCTGCCATATTAGCACCTTCATTATTATGTATAATATCAATGTGATTTGCTTTTAATGTATGTCCTATAAGATTAGATGTCGTCGTTTTACCATTAGTCCCACTAATAAAGACGATGTCATCTACTTGTGCAGCTAATTTTCTTAATATATTTTGATCCACTTTGCGGGCAACTTGTCCCGGTAAATCTGTTCCTTTTTTCCCAGCAGCGATACTAGCCTTACGAGCCAATTTCGCTAAGTGCGTTGCAGTCCATTGTCTCATGTGCTTCCTCCTCATATAAATCACATGAATAATTATAACACGTAAAGGGTATAACAAAAAACATTCTCAATTAAAAATAGCAAGTTACATTCTAGATTATAATAATTATTATTTACTAATGAGAATAGATTTGTTATACTTCTAATGAACAAAGGCAAAATCAATTATAAAATCTTAAATAGAGGTGACTTAATTATGCTAAGTAAAGACTTGTTAGAAGCACTTAATGATCAAATGAACCATGAATATTTCGCAGCTCATGCTTATATGGCAATGGCAGCTTATTGCGATGATGCTTCATATGAAGGTTTCGCTAACTTCTATATCCAACAAGCTAAAGAAGAACGTTTCCACGGTAAAAAAATCTATGATTATATCAATGATCGTGGTGAACATGCTGAATTTAAATCAATACCAGCGCCTAAAACTGAATTTAAATCTATCCTTGAAACATTTAAAGATGGATTAGCACAGGAACAAGATGTTACTCGTCGTTTTTACAATTTATCTGAAATAGCTCAAAAAGATAAAGACTATGCTACGATTTCTTTCTTAAACTGGTTCTTAGATGAGCAAGTTGAAGAAGAATCAACATTTGAAACACATATTGATTATTTAAATCGTATTGGTGATGACTGCAATACTTTATATTTATATGAAAAAGAATTAGCAGCTCGTTCATTTGATGAAGAATAACTTTTATCTCAAGGTTTAATTGTGATTGAGACAAACTATTTTTATTGCTTGCCTAGTACATTGTAACTAACTAACATGCACAAAAAGGTGTAATGCTAGTTATTCTCAAGACTCATAAATATTAATGGAGTGGATAATGAATTCGAAATGAATTCATTTCTACTCTTTTTTTATTTTATGAATGCAACATTCTGGAAATAAATTTATATTTTTAGCTAAAATAAAAGAATCAATACTTGAAAGGACAGTGTTAGGAATGGAAAATGCCTTTATAGCATTAGACTTCGAAACTGCAAATGGTAAACGTACAAGTATCTGTTCAGTTGGTATGGTCAAAGTAGTTAACAATGAGATTGTGGAATCTTTTTATACTTTAGTTAACCCTTTTGATTATTTCTCTCAGACGAATATTGAGGTTCACGGTATTACACCTGAAGACGTGAATGATGCTCCCAGTTTTGAATATGTATTCCCTTATATGATGCAATTTATTGGTAAATTACCTGTTGTTGCTCACAATGCTGCTTTTGATATGAATGTACTTCATCAAAGTTTAAAACAGTTAAATATAGAAACACCCTCCATGATTTACTTCTGTTCATATCAACTTGCTAAACGTACAATTGATGCATATCGCTACGGACTAAAACATTTAATGAAACATTATAAATTAGATTTTCACGGTCATCATGATGCACTCAACGATGCTAAAGCTTGTGCAATGATTACTTTTAGATTATTAAAACACTATGACAATTTACAAAGTATGCTCCAAATTTATGGCAAAAATTTAAAAGATAAAGGTTAACCCACATAAATTGCAATTATTGGTTTAGTTTAATTGCTAATATCATCATGAACCTTTATCTTTCTATAAAATCATAAATCGTCATATTCTCATATGTTGACTGTTCTAAATTGCCAACCGTTACACCGATTAACCTTATTGGAACATCAGGATCCTTCAAATCGTTATACAAATCATAAGCTACGTTATATATATCAATATCTCTACTTACTGCCTTTCTCAAACTTCTTTGTTTGGAAAATGTTTCATATTGATACGTTTTTAATTTAACTGTTACGGTACTACCTGATTTTTGTAACTTAGATAGACGTTCTGCAGTCTTGCCAGATAATTCCCATATTTTTTGTAAAATTTCTTCATCATCATTCACATCAGTTGAAAATGTTCGTTCAGTACCCACGGATTTACGCACTCTCGTTGCTTTTACTTCACTATGATCAATTCCTCGAGCTTTAAGATATAAGCCACGACCTCTTTTTCCAAACCAACGTAATAATTCAAATTCAGTTTTATCATACAAATCTTTACCTGTATATATATCATGGTTATGCATGACTTTTTTCGATGCTTTACCCACACCTGGAAAGTCACCAATATCAAGATTCATTAAAATATCGTTTACATTATTATAATCGATAACCTTCATGCCATTAGGCTTATTCATACCACTTGCTAATTTTGCTAAAAATTTATTATACGATATACCTGCAGAAGAAGTTAATCCAGTTTGTTCAAATATATCGCGTCGAATAAACATTGCGATTTTAGATGCAGACAAGTCAGGTCTAACAAGGTGAGTAATATCTAAATACGCTTCATCCAATGACATAGGTTCTACAATATCTGTATAACTTTTAAATATAGACATTATAACGGCAGAGGCTTCTCTATAAGCGTCAAATCTTGCTCTTACATAATATCCATTAGGACATAATTTATGTGCTTGAGACATTGGCATTGCAGAATGAACCCCATATTTTCTAGCCTCGTAAGAAGCAGTAGAAACCACACCACGAGTACTTGCCTTACCACCTACAATTACAGGTTTACCTTTTAATTTAGGGTTATCTCGCATTTCTACTTGTGCAAAAAAGTAATCCATATCTATATGAATAATCCTTCTTTCAGCCATCGTCTCACCTCTTTTAAAATAAACCAAAATAAAATAAGCCTCAATATAATTATAATGTGACTAGCAACAAAACTCATGAAATGTGCACATAAATAATTATATTGAGACTCACAATTTATTCAAGTTCGTCATTAGCTTGTATAGGTCTTTGATGATACATAATTAAACCTTCATCTGATGGATGTACATATTCAAATTTATTAGTAAATGTAATACCTACTAAATATAAATCAATTAAGCAATATCCAATATGTATACTTAACATAATAATAATTGAGGAGTATGTGTAAATACTGAATATAAACATTAATACTCCTGTTAATATAAACATTGGAGCTAGCATTATTGTGCAATATTGCCATTTATTAAAATATTTTTTGGAAATATGTACTAATAAAAAACCTTTTTTATATTTAAAATGAGGCTGTTCTCCTTTTGAACAGATAAAAAATGAAATTCTATGAATCAGTTCATGTAGTCCTAAAATAACTATAAAACCTAAAATACCATATAATAAGTTAGCTAAAAATGTTTGTTCATGAATGGTTGTAAACATGAATGCCCATTTATAAGTAAACACTATCATAAATAAAATTACTACTAATTGAGTTGCCATAAATTTAGGTAAGTTGATTCTATTTGGAGAAAAATCAATTTTCTGCACAATAATGACCTCCAATCTCTGTTAATTTTCAACCATAGTATATACAGTCGATGTTAAGAAAAAAACTTTTTTATAAGATTTAATGCTCTGTAACCATTTCTTAATATTTGTATTAAAATTTTACGTTTAAGATTTTCTTTCAAATAATGCAACTGTCTCTACATGTGTTGTTTGAGGAAACATATCGACTGGTGTAATTTCTTGCAATTCATATTGTGAATCTAATATTTGAGCATCTCTTTGTTGCGTAGATGGATTACAAGAAATGTAGACAATACGCTTAGGATTTAGTTTAAGCAGTGTTTGTAAGAAAGTTTCATCGCACCCTTTCCTCGGGGGATCTACCATAACAACATCTGGTTTGATACCTTGTTGTTTCCATTTTATAATGACTTCTTCTGCCTTTCCACAGACAAAAGTTGTATTTTCAAATCCATTTAAAGTCGCATTTTGTTGTGCATCTTTAATCGCTGACGGCACGACCTCAACACCATAAACATGTTTCGCTACTGACGCCATATATAAACCTATCGTACCAATACCGCAATATGTATCAAGAACTGTTTCTTTACCTGTCAATTGCGCATACTCTATTGCTTTTTGATATAATTTTTCAGTTTGAGAAGAATTTATTTGATAGAATGATTGGTCACTTATCTTAAATGTAGTATCACTAAGTTGATCAGCAATCTTATCTTTGCCGTATAACGTTACAGACTGTTGCCCCATAATTACATTGGAATGACTATTATTAATATTTTGTTTAATGCTAGCTATGTTAGGAAAAGTTTCTTTTAATTTTTCAACTAAAATTGAAGCTTGCTGGAAATTTTTACCATTTGTTACAAAAACGACCATCTTATCATCAGAATAATAGCCTGTGCGAATAACTAAATGTCTTAAAAGTCCTTTTTTTGTACTCTCATTATAAACACTAATATCGTAATCAATAATCCATTGTTTGACGTGATTCATAATATCTTGGTGTATATCATCTTGAATTAAGCAACTATCCATATCTATAATATCGTGACTTCTTTGTCGATAATATCCTATAATTGCTTTTCCATCTCTATCTTTACCAATTGGCAACTGTGATTTATTTCTGTAATGCCAAGGATGATTCATACCGATAGTTTTGTTAATGATTGTATTACTAAATTGTGCTTTTCTATGGAATAAGTTGGTAATTTGTGACTGCTTCATAGCCAATTGGGCATCATACGTCATATGTTGCAATTGACAACCACCACACTTCCAATAGTATTTACATGGTGGTTCCACGCGTTGTTCACTTGGTTTAATAACTTGAAGAAGTTTACCAATAGCAAAATTTTTCTTTACTTTTATAATTTTATATTTAATCACCTCACCAATTAACGCATTTGGCACAAATATCGGATAACGGTCGATTTTAATGACGCCATGCCCTTCATGTGTTAAATCAACAACGTTACCTTGTTTCATTTCATTTTTAATTATGGTTTCCATTATTTCACCCCACATAAAAAGAGGTTAGAGTAGTTTAATCTTGGTTTTGTTTTTCATACCTAAGACATCAAAACTATTGCTCAACCTCTTCAACTGTATAATTTACTCTGATATTTCATTGTTTTTAATAATTTCTTCATTCGATGGCTTCTCTTCAATAATACCATCTTCGACTTGTTGATCTTCAGTTAATTCCTCATTATATATATCTTTTGGCGTACATACTTCGATATGTCTTTTTAAATTCAAGAAATTAGCTGGTAATTTACCACCATATTCACCATCTACATTCAATTGCATTTCAGTAAAGGATGAGATATTAATTGATTTAGCTTTCTCATAAATAACCTTTGGATGTTTAATGTGTTCTCCGCGAGATGCTAAGGTCATGATGTGCCCTAGTTCAGCAAGGTTAGCCTTTTCTACAATAATTAATGTAAAATGCCCGTCATCTAACTTAGCATCTGGAACTAATTTCTCAAATCCTGCCATTGAGTTTGTCAGTCCCAATAAGAATAATAATGCCTCACCTTGAAAAACTTGATTATCATATTCTATACGCAAATCTACAGCTTTCATCTGAGGTAACATTTCAAATCCTTTAATATAATACGCAAAGGGACCTACAATTGACTTTAATCGACTTGGCGTCTCATAAGAAACTTGAGTTAATTGACCACCAGCTGCTAAATTGATGAAATAACGATTATTCATTTTTCCTATATCCACTTTAGTCGTGTGATCATCAATAATAACATCAACAGCGCCCATAATATCACTTGGTAAGTGCAAGGCTCTACCGAAATCATTCACTGTCCCCATAGGGATGATACCTAATTTAGGGCGATTGGGCTGTTCAGCTATGCCATTAACAACTTCATTAAGTGTTCCATCTCCACCAGCTGCTATAATAATATCATAATCTCTTTTAAGTGCACGTTCAGCTTCAAGCGTTGCATCGCCTTCACGCTCAGTTGCATAAGCACTTGTCTCATACCCGGCACGTTCTAATTTAATTAAAACATCTGGTAAAGTTCTTTTAAAAAGTTCCTTTCCAGAAGTTGGATTATAAATGATTCTTGCACGTTTTCTCATAAATTATCCCTCATCTTTTTATACATATTCTTATATTAAATGATTTATAAGAGAGTTGGAAGTATTTAAATCAATAATCTTTAAAATACATTTATTACACTATTTACAATTAAATAATCATAGCAGTTATAACATTAAAAATAATTGAACTAAAAACACCACACACCAAAATTAAAAGGCTTGTTCCCTAACCATGATAGGAAACAAACCTTAAATGATGCTTTAGTTCATTATGTTTAAATCTTTAATTAACGTTTATTTAATTCTTGTTTTAATATTTGGTTTACTTTTTGAGGATTAGCTTGGCCTTTAGATGCTTTCATAATTTGACCAACTAAGAAGCCCATTGCTTTCCCTTTACCATTTTTATAATCTTCAACAGATTGAGGGTTATTATCTAAAGCTTCAGTGACGAATTTAGTTAAAGTAGCTTCATCAGAAATTTGAACTAAACCTTTATCTTCCATAATTTGTTTAGCATCGCCACCATTTTCAGCTAATTCTGGGAAAACTTTTTTAGCGATTTTACTACTCATCGTACCATCTTCAATAAGTTTAATCATACCAGCAAGGTTTTCTGGTGTTAATTTAGTATCTTGTAACTCAACTTGGTTTTTATTTAAATATTCATTAACGCCACCCATTAACCAGTTTGAAGTTAACTTAACGTCTGCACCTTTTTCAATAGCACCTTCAAAGAAATCAGACATCTCTTTAGTAAGTGTTAATACGTGCGCATCGTATTCAGGTAAACCTAAATCATTTACATATTTAGCTTTACGCTCATCTGGTAATTCAGGGATTGTTTGACGTACACGCTCTTTCCATTCTTCATCTACGTATAAAGGTACAATATCAGGTTCAGGGAAGTAACGGTAGTCATCTGAGCCCTCTTTAACACGCATAAGAATTGTTTTACCAGTTGATTCATCAAAGCGGCGTGTCTCTTGTCCAATTGTACCACCGTTTAATAATTCTTCTTCTTGGCGTTTTTCTTCGTACTCTAAACCTTTTCTAACATAGTTAAATGAATTTAGGTTTTTCAATTCAGTTTTTGTACCAAATTCTTCTTGTCCATAAGGACGTAATGAAATATTGGCATCACAACGTAATGAGCCTTCTTCCATTTTACAGTCTGATACACCTGTATATTGAATAATTGAACGTAATTTTTCTAAGTAAGCATAAGCTTCTTTAGGAGATCTAATATCTGGTTCAGATACAATTTCAATTAATGGTGTACCTTGACGGTTTAAGTCTACTAAAGAGTATCCATCTTTATGTGTTGATTTACCAGCATCTTCTTCCATGTGAAGACGTGTGATTCCAATACGTTTTGTTTCACCATCTACTTCAATATCAATATAACCATTTTCACCAATTGGTTGATCAAATTGAGAAATTTGATAAGCTTTAGGATTATCTGGATAGAAATAGTTTTTACGGTCAAATTTAGAATTTGTAGAGATATCCATATTTAAAGCCATTGATGCACGCATAGCCCAGTCTACAGCACGTCTATTAACAACCGGTAATACACCAGGATATGCTAAATCAATAACATTTGTATTTGAGTTAGGTTCAGCTCCAAAATGTGCTGGTGATGGAGAGAACATTTTTGAGTCTGTTTTTAGCTCAACGTGAACTTCAAGTCCGATAACTGTTTCAAAATGCATTATTTCCACTCCTTATAATTTTTCATATGCGTCATGTAAATTGAATTGTGTTTCATATTGATATGCCACACGATATAACGTCTTTTCATCAAAAGGTTTACCGATAAATTGTAAGCCAATTGGTCTACCGTTTGATTGCCCACAAGGAACAGAAATACCTGGTAAACCAGCTAAGTTAACAGGTGTAGTTAATAAGTCATTAGCATACATAGTTAAAGGATCATCGATTTCATCACCTAAGTTAAACGCAGTAGTTGGTGCAGTTGGACCTACAACAACATCATAGTTTTCAAAAACTTTATCAAAGTCATTCTTGATTAATGTTCTAACTTTTTGTGATTTTTTATAGTAAGCATCATAATAACCAGAACTTAATGCAAATGTACCTAGGAAGATACGACGCTTAACTTCAGCACCAAATCCTTCTGATCTAGACATTTTATATAATTCTTCTAATGATTGGGCTTCTTTTGAATGGTAGCCATAACGTATACCATCAAAGCGAGCTAAGTTCGCTGATGCTTCTGATGACGCGATAACATAATATGATGGAATACCATATTTCGTATTTGGAAGTGATACTTCATCAACTTCTGCACCTAGAGATTTAAGTGTTTCAACAGCATTCTTAACAGCTTCTTTAACATCATCATTGATACCTTCACCTAAATATTCTTTTGGTAAAGCAACTTTTAAGCCTTTAATGTCTTTACCAATTTCTGAAGTAAAGTCAACATCTTCAACTGGTGCACTTGTAGAATCATTTCTATCAACACCTGAAATTGTCTCTAGAACGATAGCGTTATCTTTAACATTTCTTGTAATTGGACCAATTTGGTCTAATGAAGATGCAAAAGCAACTAAACCGAAACGTGATACACGCCCATAAGTTGGTTTCATACCCACTACACCACAATATGCTGCTGGTTGTCGAATTGAACCACCAGTATCTGAACCTAGACTGAATGGTACTAAACCTGCAGCAACTGCTGCTGCTGAACCACCTGACGAACCACCTGGAACAGCTGTATGATCGAATGGGTTAACAGTTTGTTTGAAATATGATGTTTCAGTAGAACCACCCATAGCAAATTCATCCATGTTTAGTTTACCGATTAGAATCGCATTTTCATCATGTAGTTTGTTCATTACAGTAGATTCATAGATTGGAACAAAACCTTCTAACATTTTACTAGCACATGTTGTTTCCACATCTTTAGTAATGATGTTGTCCTTAATTCCCATAGGAATACCAAACAATTTACCTTCCATTTGGCCTTTTGCTTGTAATTCATCTAATTCTTTTGCTTTTTTAATAGCATTATCTTTATCTAGTGCTAAAAATGATTTAATAGTAGGATCCGTTTCTTCAATTGCATCATAGATGTCTTTGACAACTTCTGAAGGCTTAATCTCATTGTTTTTAATCATTTCTGATAATTTTTCAACTGATTCATAACGAATACTCATCTTAAGCTTCCTCCTCATTCATGATAGATGGTACTTTAAATTGACCATTTTCTGTCTCTTTAGCATTTTTTAATGCAAGTTCTTGAGGAATGCCCTCGATTGCTTCATCATCTCGTAACACATTTTGTAAATCTAATACATGATAAGTTGGTTCAATACCTTCTGTATCTGCTGTGTCATTTTGTTTAGCAAAATCTAAGATACTTTCAAGTGTATTAGCCATTTCTTCAGTTTCTTCTTCAGAAATTTGAAGTCTTGCTAAATGTGCTATATGTTCAACCTCTTCACGTGTAACTTTAGTCATTTATTAAAAGCCTCCTTATTACTCATTCATCATAAAATTGTATCAAATTTTCACTTAAAAATCTAAATATTTATTGAGACAACATAACTTCATGACATTATTGATGATTAATTCATAGGTAAGTAATTAATAAATGCTTTACAAATAATGTAACTCAATTATTAATTTAACGATAATAATGACCTAAATTTTATATCAAAAATATTTATAATCTTTAATATGCATGTTACGTATAATAAAATCAATAAACATTTTTACATTTTGAAAACGCTTACTATCTTGTTTTAAAAGTGTTTATTTTTTAAAAATTAAAATTTACACTTCTCTAAACCATTCACTACATTGTATAATATTACATGTAACTAAATTATTTGAAAAAGTTACATACTCATGTAATTGAAATTTACCAATGTTTATAAGTCATCTAAATCTTCACATCATATAAAAAAAGGGGGTATTTCTTTATGCTTATTTTAGGAGCAAGCTTGTCTAGTCAAGTTAATACCAATTGGCAAACATACATAATGATTGCGATTTATTTTATTATTTTACTTATCATTGGATATTATGGCTACAAACAAGCTACAGGTAATTTAAGTGATTATATGCTTGGTGGACGTAGTATCGGCCCATATATCACAGCTTTATCTGCAGGTGCATCAGATATGAGTGGCTGGATGATAATGGGGCTACCAGGTTCAGTCTATAGTACTGGTTTATCAGCAATATGGATAACAATTGGTCTCACATTAGGTGCATATGTTAACTATCTAGTCGTTGCACCAAGGTTGAGAGTTTATACTGAAGTGGCAGGTGAAGCAATCACCCTTCCAGATTTCTTTAAAAATCGACTTAACGATAAAGAAAATATTATTAAAATTATTTCTGGTTTAATAATAGTTATATTCTTTACTCTATATACGCACTCTGGGTTTGTATCAGGTGGTAAACTATTTGAAAGCGCGTTTGGACTAAATTATCATTTTGGATTAATTTTAGTTGCAGTTATCGTTATCGCTTATACTTTCTTCGGAGGATATTTAGCTGTATCTATAACTGATTTCTTCCAAGGTGTAATCATGTTAATTGCAATGGTTATGGTCCCTATTGTTGCAATGTTACAACTTAATGGTTGGGATACGTTTTCTCGAGTTGCTGAAATGAAACCAACAAATATGGATTTATTTAGAGGCACAACCTTCCTAGGTATTGTTTCATTATTTGCATGGGGGCTAGGTTATTTTGGACAACCTCATATCATCGTTAGATTTATGTCTATTAAGTCACATAAAATGCTACCTAAAGCTCGCCGTTTAGGTATAAGTTGGATGACTGTAGGTTTACTTGGTGCTGTAGGCGTAGGATTAACTGGTATCGCATTCATTCCAGATAATCATATTAAGATGGATGATCCTGAGACACTATTCATCATTATGAGTCAAATTCTATTTCATCCTTTAGTAGGCGGGTTCTTATTGGCTGCCATTCTTGCAGCTATCATGAGCACAATCTCATCACAACTATTAGTAACATCAAGTTCATTAACTGAAGACTTTTATAAATTAATACGTGGTGAAGAGCGTGCGAAAACACATCAAAAAGAATTCGTGTTAGTTGGTAGATTGTCGGTATTAGTTGTGGCAATTGTAGCAATTGCGATTGCTTGGTCTCCAAATGATACAATTCTTAACTTAGTTGGTAACGCATGGGCAGGCTTTGGAGCTTCTTTCAGTCCGTTAGTATTATTCTCACTTTATTGGAAAAAGCTAACACGAGCTGGTGCTATCAGCGGTATGGTAGCAGGTGCCCTTGTGGTAATTATATGGATTGCTTGGATAAAACCTTTAGCGGGTATAAATGAAATTTTCGGAATGTATGAAATTATTCCAGGATTCATCGTTAGTGTCATCGTTACATATGTTGTGAGTTTATTGACTCAAAATCCAGGTGACTTTGTTGAAAGAGATATTGAAAAAGTTAAATCTATTGTTCGTGAAAAATAATAATATTAAACAAAAACTACGGATAACCCAATTTGTAGGCGTTATCCGTAGTTTTTATGTTAATTATTATAAATATGAACTTGAGGCTCTTTATCTTCTTTAGATTTACTAATTAAAGCTCTTGGTGTATTTCCGTCTTTAATTCGAATTTCATAGCTATCGATGTTGTCAAAATATTTTCTAGCTTGTTCTGTAACATATTGAGTAATACCAATCGTTTCAGCTTGACTATAATAATCAATAGGTAAATCTATAGTTAATTGTGTTGGTTTTTTACCGTCAAATTTAACTTTACCTACTGCTTGAGTGAAGTTAGTAAAGTAAGATTGTAGGTTGTCGTTGAATTGTTTAAAATTATTATTCAAATTTTCATTGTATTTTTTTGCTGTTGAAGATGGCAATAATGCTGACACTTGATCAATTTTTTTCCATTTATTAATTTTAGTTTGATCATCATCAACTGTAGTATTAGCAATAAATTCTCCCGGTGTAATTGAATTTAGATCGGATTGTTTATAAATCGCAAAATGAATAGGAATATCTTTTAAATCATCATTGGCTCTCAATCTTGTTAAGATTTCTGAAGCCATTTGTTTACCTTGTTTTTCAATTTCCTTATCATCAAGTTCTTTGCTATAAGTCTCTCCATCTTTCTCTTTCTGATAATAATAAACACTATTCATGGCTAGGCCAATTGTCATACCTTTAATATTTTTTCCTTTTGTATCCCCACTATCGTAAAAATCTTGTTCAAGAATATTAGATAAATAAGCTGGAGATTGTTCTGCGATTTTTTCTGGATCATCCTCACCTTTGTGTGATGGATTTAATCCTAAATTCTCACTAGCTTTATTGGATTCTTTCTCTTTTTCACTCATTTTATCTATTTCTTTTTTAGTGTATTTGGGATTTAAATAACTATTAAGAGTATCTTTATCTAGATATTGTCCGTCTTGATAAAGGTAATCATCAGTTGGAAATACATCTTTGCTTAGTGTCAATAAACCACTTTCGAAATCGTCACCATTGTAACTATTTGCCATGTTATCTTGTAATACACCACGGGCCTTACTTTCTTTGAATGGCAAAATCGTGCGGTAATTATCACCTTGTACGTTTTTATCTGTTGCTATTGTTTTCACATTATTTGAGTCAGTTTTAGTTTCTTGTTTATTCACAGATTGGTTATTTTTATTATCATTGTTATTGCCACATGCCGTTAACAACACAATCGACGTTATAATTAAGAATAGGGTCCGCTTCATTGCCGTTCTCCTCTAACTTGATATTTCATTTTGTTTAGCCACGAATTGCTCTTCTGTCCAAATTTCAGTACCAAACTTTTCTGCCTTAGTTAATTTAGAACCTGCATCTTCACCAGCAATTACTAAATCTGTTTTTTTAGTTACACTACTTGTAACTTTTGCGCCTTGTAATTCTAACCAGGCAGATGCTTCTTTTCTTGTCAGTTGTTGTAATTTACCTGTTAAAACAATTGTTTTATCTTTAAAATCAGGGTGCCCTTCTATATCAGAAGTTTTAATTCCATTATAAACCATATTGACATTTTTATATTTTAATTTTTCAATTAATGCTTTAATATCTTCATTTTCTAAATATGTCACAACAGATTGAGCTAACTTATCTCCAATATCATGAATATTAATAAGTTCTTCTTCAGTTACTTCAAGTAGTCTATCCATTGTTTCGTATTTTTCAGCTAGAACTTGACTTGCTTTAACTCCTAGATGACGTATTCCTAAACCAAATAATAGATGCTCTAGAGAGTTGGCTTTAGCATCTTCAATCGCTTTTAGTAGATTTTCAACTTTTTTGGAACCCATACGCTCTAAAGGTAATAAATCGTCTTCCGTTAGGTAGAAGATGTCGGCCACATCTTTAATCACATTGTGATGATAGAGTTGTTGTATAATTTTAGTTCCTAAGCCATCAATATTCATGGCTTGACGTGATACAAAGTGAATCAGCCCCTCTACAAGTTGAGCCTGACACTTTGGATTTATACAACGTAATGCAACCTCCCCTTCAATTCTTACCAACTCATGGTCACAACTCGGACAATGTGTTGGCATTGAATACGGTAATGTACCTTCAGGTCGGCGTTCCGTAATACTTTTCACTACTTCTGGAATTATATCGCCAGCTTTTTTAACTACTACACTATCCCCAATTCTGATATCTCTCTCATGTATTAAATCTTCATTATGTAAAGAAGCTCTAGATACAGTTGTCCCAGCAACTCTTACAGGATCAAGAATCGCAGTTGGTGTTACAACACCTGTTCTACCAATACTTAACTCAATATCTTGTAATGTTGTTACCACTTCTTCGGCAGGAAACTTATATGCAATCGCCCATCTTGGAGATTTCTGAGTGTATCCCATTTCATCTTGTTGTTCAATGTCATTCACTTTTATAACGATGCCATCAATATCATAGGATAATTGTTCACGTTGTTTTGTCCATTTCTCAATATATTCTAATACACCTTCAATATCACCCACGCGCATACGTTCATGATTTGTCTTAAATCCTAAACGATCTAATTCATCCAACGCACCACTCTGAGTAGTTGCATCAAAATCTGTGAAATCATTAACACTATATAAGAATACACTTAATTTACGTTTAGCTGCCAATTTGGGATCAAGTTGCCTTAACGATCCCGCTGCTGCGTTTCGTGGATTAGCGAATGGTTGTTCTTCATTCTTTTCTTTTTCTTCATTTAGTCTTATAAAAGAACTACGAGGCATGTAAGCTTCGCCACGAACTTCAAAACTTAATGGTTCATTAATCTTTAATGGAATAGCATGAATGGTGCGTAAATTTTCAGTTATATCTTCACCTGTAGTACCATCCCCTCGAGTTAAACCTTGAACGAAGCGACCTTCTACATATTTAAGGGACACAGCTAATCCATCAATTTTCAATTCACACATATATTCAACACTACCGACTTGTTCACGAATACGTTGATCAAAACGACGTAATTCTTGTTCATTGAAAGCATTACCTAAACTTAACATTGGTGTATCATGATTGACTTTTTCGAAAGAAGATTGCACCTCCCCTCCTACACGTACAGTAGGAGAATCAGGTGACTTAAATTCTGGATGTGCCTCTTCTATATCTATTAATTCTCTTAATAATTTATCGTATTCACTATCTGGCACTGAAGGATTATCTTGCACATAATATTCATAACCATATTGATTTAATAAATCATGTAATTCATTCACACGACTTTGGATATTGTCCATAAATTAATCCTCCTTTTTCTCGATTGGGGCAAATTGAGCCAATAGGCGCTTTGGTCCTTCTGATTTAAATATAATATCTAATTCAACTGAGCCATTTTTCTCATTAACGTTACTTACCATGCCTTCACCCCATGATTTGTGCGTAACTTTATCTCCTATTTTCCAATCAGAAGCAGAGACTTGTTTTTTAGAAGACGTTGTACGTTTACTAAATCCACGCTTAGGTTGTTTGGATGATGTTTTTGGGGTAATCGTTTGACGCTGTTGCTTAGATGGTGTCTCTAATAGCTCTTCCGGGATTTCACGTAAAAATCTTGAAGGCATATTAGATTGTGAGCGTCCATATAACATTCTAGACGTCGCGTGCGTAATATATAGAACTTCTTCAGCTCTTGTTATTGCTACATAACAAATCCGACGTTCTTCTTCCATTTCGTGGTCATCATCACTCTTAATTGCACGAATATGTGGAAATAGCGATTCTTCCATTCCCATAAGGAATACAATTGGAAATTCTAAACCTTTCGCTGAGTGCATTGTCATAAGGGTTACGCCACTCTCAATTTGAGCTTCATCGATGTCTGCTACTAGTGATAAATCCGTTAAAAAGTTAATCAAGGATTGTTCTTCTAATGGTGTATTCTCTTCATAATCTTTAGGCACTGACATAAATTCATCTATATTTTCAAGTCTACTACGTGATTCCAGTGTTTGTTCGCGTTCAAGCATATCTCTATACCCAGATTTATCTAATATTTCAACAACAATTTCACTTACCTCTAAAAATTCCTGTTCTTTAATTAAGTTTTGAATTAGTTCATAAAATTTAATGCACTCTTGAGTTACTTTTTTTGAAAGACCAATAAAATCTACTTCTGCCAATGCGTCAAACATACTTATATTGCTATCATTCGCATAGCGTTGAATTTTCTCAACTGATGAAGGTCCTATACCTCGTTTTGGAACATTGATTATGCGTTGTAAACTAATTTCATCATTACTATTAGCTACTACTCTCAAATAACTTAATAAGTCTTTAATTTCTTTTCTGTCATAGAATTTTTGGCCTCCAACCATCGTATAAGGAAGATTAGATTTCATAAATGTTTCTTCTAAAACACGTGATTGTGCATTGGTTCTATAAAGTATTGCCATATCACTATAATCTTTTCCAGCTTTACGGTGTTTCATTATTTCTCTAACCACATACTCAGCTTCATCACGCTCAGTCATTGCTTCATAATATTTAATTTTTTCGCCACCTGTATTTGCAGTCCACAGGCCTTTAGGCTTTCTTTCTGAGTTATGTTTAATGACTTCATTTGCAGCAGTCAGGATGGTCTTTGTAGAACGATAATTTTGTTCTAAAAATATCGTTTTAGCATCAGGGTAATCTTCTTCAAAAGATAGGATATTTTGAATATCTGCACCCCTCCAACCATAAATTGACTGATCTGAGTCACCAACTACACAAAGATTTTTAAATTTACTAGCTAACAACTTTACTAATGTATATTGTGCTTTATTTGTATCTTGATATTCGTCTACGTGAATATATTGGAATTTGTTTTGATAATATTCAAGTGCATCTGGAATGCGTTCGAACAACTGAATTGTTTTCATAATTAAATCGTCAAAATCAAGTGCTTCATTTCGAGTCAATTGACGTTGGTATCCACTATAAACAGTAGCTACCATTTGCGAATGGAAGTCATTAGCCTCATTAATTGCATCTTCTGGTGTTTTAAGTTCATTTTTTAAGTTACTAATCGCCCCAATAAACATTCTTGGTTCAAAGCGTTTACTGTCAATATTTTCATTTTTTAGAACGTCTTTTATGACGGATTTTTGGTCAGTAGGATCAATAATAGTAAAATTACGTTCAATGCCTATTCTATCAGCATCACGTCTTAATATTCTTACGCACATAGAGTGGAATGTAGACATCCAAATCACTTGTGCTTCTTCCCCTACTAATTGTTCAACACGTTCTTTCATTTCTTTAGCTGCTTTATTTGTAAAAGTAATTGCTAATATATTGTAAGGAGAAACGTCTTTTTCATCTAATAAATAGGCGATACGATGTGTCAATACTCTCGTTTTACCTGAACCAGCGCCGGCCATAATTAGTAATGGACCTTCTGTAGTTCTTACCGCTTCACTTTGCTCTTTATTCATATTATTAACTAATGAATTCATTTATTAGACTCCTTTTTTATTTTTACTGTTTTAATAGCCTTTTTAATATCGTCATAAATAATATTACCTACTATAATAGTGTCAGCATATTGTGCCATCTCTCTGGCTTGTTCTATAGATGTAATGCCACCGCCATAAAACAATTGTGTATTCGTTAATAATCTGGATGCGGCTTCCACTTTTTCAATATCGCCATACTGACCACTATATTCTATGTACATCAACGGTAGTTTGTACATCTCATTAACCATTTGCGCATATGCCTCTACATCTTCAATATCTATATTAGTATTTGATTGCGTTAATTGTGCTACTTTACTATCAGGATTTAAAACTAAATACCCTTCTAATACGACTTCATCAAAATTAACCATGAATCCGAATTGCTTTAGAGCTTTATGCATCATCCCATTATGATATGTAGTATCCTTACTATTTAGAACTGTTGGTACAAAATAAAAATCGAAACCAGGAATAATACTCTCAATATTAGATATTTCAAGGACTAATGGTAATGGATATCTTCTTACTCTACTCATCAAATGAATGACATTATCTTCGGTAACATTATCTGTGCCACCAATCATGATAGCATCAGTATCTGACATACATAGTGAATCTAAATCATTATCACTTATTTCTTTGGCGGGATCTAATTTAAACACATGTTGCCACGCTTTAATGTCATACATATTCCTTTAACTCCTTTTTTTAACATACACTAAATTATATCATTTTTGGTGTACCAATTCTAAACAGAATCATTAGAATCTATACTGTCTTTTAAAGAACGAAAGACCTAATATCTTATAAGTTTATTTGTTAAAAATTAAGTAAATTAAAAGTTGTTTACTTACTATTAGCCTGTATAAATTCAATATAAAACAGAATGCTCCCATCAAAATATCCAAATTATTGTCAATTTTGAAGGGAGCATTTCAATTTATAAATATATGTTAAACGTATTATTATTTTTTTGTTTCTATATTTAATCGTTCTAATATCATTGTATATGCGTCATTACCCCATTGTAATGATCGTTTTACTCTAGATATTGTTGCTGTAGAAGCACCAGATTCTTTTTCGATTGTTGCGTAAGTATACCCTTGTTTAATCATCTTAGCAACTTGTAATCTTTGAGATAATGATTGTAATTCATTGACAGTGCATAAATCATCAAAGAATTGATAACATTCTTCTCTATTTTCAAGTGTAAGAATTGCATCAAAAAGTTCATCTAACGCTTGTCCTCGTAATTTCTCTATTTGCATCTCAAACAACCCCTATAATCCGTTTTCAATATAATCTCATTTTAACGCATTAAATAGTTAAAGTGTAGTATTTTTATTGAAAACCGTTAACTTATTACTCTAAACCTGCACGTTTAAAGATTGTATCAACTTGATTTAAATGATGTTCAGGGTTGAAGCATTCATCTAATTCTTCTTTAGAAAGCACATTAGTGATAGACTCATCCTTTTCTATTAATTGACGGAATGGTGTTTTAGTTTCCCAAGATTCCATTGCTTTAGGCTGCACTCTATCATATGCTTCTTCACGAACCATGCCTTTATTAATTAACGCTAGTAATACACGTTGTGAGAAGATTAGTCCAAATGTTTTATCGATATTATTTCTCATGTTGTCTTCAAAAACAGTTAGTCTATCAACAATATTAGTGAATCTATTTAAAGCATAATCTAAAGCAATTGTAACATCTGGTAACATTATACGTTCAGCTGAAGAGTGAGAAATATCACGTTCGTGCCATAAAGGCACATTTTCATAAGCCGTTGTAATGTAACCTCGAATCACTCTTGAAATACCTGTTATATTTTCTGAACCAATAGGATTTCTTTTATGAGGCATAGCTGATGACCCTTTTTGACCTTTTGCAAACGCTTCTTCAACTTCACGTGTTTCTGTTTTTTGTAAATTGCGTATCTCTACCGCAAATTTTTCAAGAGATGTAGCTACCAGTGCTAGTGTAGCGATATAGTATGCATGACGGTCACGTTGTAATGTTTGAGTAGAAACGGGTGCAGTATCAATACCTAAATGGTCACATACATATTGTTCTATTTCAGGAGGAATGTTAGCAAATGTACCAACTGCACCACTCATTTTACCAACTTCTATTTCTTTACGTACTTCTTTGAAACGCTTTAGATTACGTTTCATTTCTGTATACCATAATGCCATTTTAACACCAAATGTAGTCGGTTCAGCATGTACACCATGTGTACGTCCCATCATCAATGTGTATTTATAATTTTTAGCTTTCTCTTCTAAAACTTTTATGAAACGTTCAATATCTTTCTCAATAATTTCGTTGGCCTGCTTTATAACATAACTTAGCGCTGTATCAACAACATCTGTAGAAGTTAAGCCATAGTGAACCCATTTACGTTCGTCACCTAACGTTTCCGATACTTGTCTAGTAAATGCCACAACATCGTGTCTTGTTTCTTGTTCTATTTCTTGCGCACGTTTCACATCTACTTTAGCATTCTGTCTAATTTTTTTTACATCTTCTTTAGGAATGTGGCCTAATTCACTCCAAGCTTCACAAGCCAAGATTTCAACCTCTAACCAAGCTTCATATCTATTTTGATCAGTCCAAATATTTGCCATTTCTTCTCTTGAATAACGATCAATCATTTCTAAACTCCTATTCTATGTATAAATTTATAATTTAAAACTGTACATTAAACGTAAAATATTAGGAAAGGTTCGTTTTTACAACTTCATTTTTATTTTAACAGATAATTAATCAAATGTATAAATCTTTTTTTTACAAACTTAGTATAATGGATTTTATCTAAATAATACACTTATCTAACAATAATCCGATAATAAAAAGAGTAAAAAGAAGTTGTACTTTAGCTTCTTTTCACTCTTAATAAAATTAATTTGAGTTGTAATTCACATTATTAAATCAAAGCTTTTTACCAACAAATTGAATATCCTGTCTTAATACTACTACATTACCTTTTTCATCTTCTGTATATATAGGTTTTTCAATTCGTTTAACTGGCATATAGCCTTCTTCACGCATACGTGATAAACATTTTGAGATAGTTTCATTTTCATTTACTTTGAACTTCATCGTCATGCTCCACAACACTTTCTATTTCTTTTACTTCGTATGCTTTTACTTTTCGAGTTCGAACGCCTTTAGTCCAGAAACCGCCGTGAATTGCTCTTGGCTCATACGCTATAATAAACGCTTTCTCATCTAAATTTCGTACTGTCTCCATTAATTTACGTTCATAACGTCTTGGCGTTAAAATCTGCATTACCATTCGACTACCATCGCGACCATGTGCTGCATAGTGTGTAACACCATAACCTAAATTTCTTAACTCATTTGGTAAATCAATTTCATACTCTGATGAGGTTACATTTACGACAGTATACCCTAATGCGAGTCTTTCTTCAATTTTCATACCTACTAAAATCCCAATCGAAAAACCAAACGCATAAGCAAAGATATTTTGAATTTGGTCTAAACTAGACATTACCATACCAAGACCAACTACATATACTAACACTTCAAGGAAACTTACTGCAGCCGCCATATAACGATAACCTTTTAACGTTAATATTGTACGCATTGTTAAAAATGTAACATAAAAAACGTTGATGACGAATATCGCTAATACCATTGACCATGGATTTGAAGTTATCACTGACATACTAATCCTCTTTTCTTACTTGGATATCTAAAATCGAGATAATTTTATCAGTGAATTTTTATTTTGTCACTAGAAAATCTTTTTTAATTTTTAGGCCAAGTGTAACGCGTATAGGCTAATTCACGTTTATGTGCATTTTTGACATAGTGATTTTCAATCGTATCACGGGCTTCACTAGAAATGTGTTTTCCTTCTAAATAGTCATCAATTTGATTATAAGTAACACCCAAAGCTTCTTCATCAGGTAATTGTGGTTTATCATCCTCTAAATCTGCTGTGGGAACTTTTTCGTATAAATGCTTTGGTGCATTTAAATATTTAAGTAGCTGTCTTCCTTGTCTTTTATTTAGACCAAAGATAGGTGCGATATCAGCAGCACCATCACCGTACTTAGTATAAAATCCTGTAATATTCTCTGCAGAATGATCCGTACCAATAACAATACCACTACGATTTGATGCGATTGAAAATTGAACCTTCATACGTTCACGTGCTTTTTCGTTACCACGTTGAAAATCCGTTAATTCAATACCAGCCTCGTTTAAAGATTTAACACTTTGATCAACAGCAGGTTTAATATTGACAGTAATGATTTCATCGGGATGAATAAAGTTTAATGCGTCTTCAACTTCTTCTGCATCTTTCTGTACACCATATGGTAATTTCACAGCGATAAATTGACAATCTCGCCCTTCATTGCGTAATTCTTCAACTGCTAGCTGCGCTAATTTACCAGTCAGAGTAGAATCTTGACCACCAGAAATACCTAACACTAAAGATTTAATAAATGAATGTGATTGCACATAGCTTTTAATAAATTGAATAATTTCACGTGACTCTTGTTCACTGTCAATATGTTTCTTCACTTTCATTTCATTGACTACAATATCTTGTATATTAGTCATTGTCTTCCTCCATCTCTTTTACGTGTTCTGCAACTTCGAAAATACGCTTATGTTTGTTGTCCCAACAAGCTGTACTTAAATCCACAGGGTATTCTTGAGGATTTAAATAACGTTTATTTTCATCCCATAATTTAGATAATGCATTTTTAGAGTATTCTTGTGCCTCTTTTTCACTCGGTAATTGGTAAACAAGTTTCCCATTTTCAAAGATTGAATGATGCAAATCAATCGCTTCAAAGTGTTTGATATGTTTCATTTTATACGTGTGAACTGGATGGAACATTTTTAAAGGTTTTTCATTATTTGGATTCTCATATTCTAGAGTAATATAGTCACCTTCTGCTTTACCTGTTTTAGTATTGATGATGCGATACACTTTCTTCTTACCAGGTGTTGTCACTTTTTCTGCATTGTTGGACAGTTTAATTCTATCAACATATCGACCGTTATCATCTTCAACTGCTACTAGTTTATATACTGCACCAAGTGCTGGTTGGTCATAACCAGTAATTAATTTTGTACCTACACCCCATGAGTCAACTTTAGCTCCTTGAGATTTTAAACTCATTATCGTTTGTTCATCTAAGTCATTAGATGCAATGATTTTAGCATCTTTGAATCCCGCTTCATCTAGCATTCTGCGTGCTTCTTTAGATAAATAAGCAATATCTCCAGAATCTAAACGGATACCAATGAAATTGATTTTATCCCCTAGTTCTTTCGCTACTTTAATAGCTGTAGGAACACCTGATTTAAGCGTGTGGAACGTATCAACTAAGAACACACAATTTTTATGGCGTTCTGCATAAATTTTAAAAGCTTTATATTCATCACCATATGTTTGAACTAAAGCGTGTGCATGCGTACCAGAAACAGGTATACCAAATAATTTACCAGAACGCACATTACTAGTAGAATCAAAACCACCGATATAAGCAGCTCTAGCACCCCAGAGCGCAGCATCTAACTCTTGAGCACGGCGAGTTCCAAATTCCATTAATGTATCATCAGGTGCTACTTGACGAATTCTACTTGCTTTAGTCGAAATTAATGTATGGAAGTTGATTATATTAAGTAATACGGTTTCTATAAGTTGCGCTTGAATTAATGGTGCCTCCACTCTAAGTAAGGGTTCATTTCCAAAACACAATTCACCTTCTTGCATTGAGCGAATATTACCAGTGAACTTTAAATTTTTTAAGTAGTTTAAAAAATCATTTTTATAACCTATTGACTGTAAATATTCAATATCAGAATCACTAAAATGAAAATGTTCAATAAATTGAATTACTCTTTTTAAACCATTAAAAACTGCATATCCACTCTCAAATGGCATACTTCTAAAATACAAATCAAATACTGCATTTCGTTCATGAATACCATCATTCCAATAGCTCTCTGCCATGTTAATTTGGTATAAGTCATTATGTAACATTAAACTGTCATCTTCGTAACGATACACCACAATCTCTCCTAACGCTGTTTTAGTACATTTTATCATAATTCAGTAGAAGTGCGTATTCACATACCATTGATACAATTAAAATTTAAATAAGTACCAATAAGACAAATTCGTGACAATCTATGTAATTGAATGAGTTAATTCAATGTCTAGATTATAATATGAACCGAGGTGGTTATATGTTATTGGAAGAAGCAAGAAGTTTTATCGAAACGATGTATCGTGAACTTAATTACAATCCATCTATTTTTGATAAAAGAATAAAAGAGATAAGAAAAGAAATTGAACATACTGGTACATATACGCATACTTCGGAAGAGTTGACGTATGGTGCTAAACTTGCTTGGCGTAATTCTAATCGCTGTATTGGGCGCTTATTTTGGGATTCTTTATATGTAGAAGATGCTAGGAATGTTGATAATGAGCGTGATTTTATAGATACAATCAATCATCATCTTAAACATGCGACGAATAATGGTAAGATCAAGCCTTATATAACGATTTTTTCACCTAGTCAAGCACCTCGTATCTATAATAATCAACTTATTAGATATGCTGGTTATGAACATGCCGGTGATCCATCTGAACGTGAAATCACACAATTAGCGGAGCATTTAGGTTGGAAAGGCAAAGGTACTGATTTCGATGTACTACCACTCATTTATCAATTACCTAATGATTCTATAAAATGGTATGAATTACCCCATGAATTAATAAAAGAAGTTGAAATAGAACATGAACATTATCCAAAATTAAAAGATTTAAATTTAAAATGGTATGGTGTTCCAATCATTTCTAATATGGATTTGAAAATTGGTGGCATTACTTATCCAACTGCCCCGTTTAATGGATGGTATATGGTAACCGAAATAGCAGTACGCAATTTCACTGACTCTTACCGCTATAATTTATTGGAAAGTATTGCAGAAGCGTTTGAATTTGGTACACTAAAAAATAATTCTTTTAATAAAGATCGAACACTCGTTGAACTTAATTATGCGGTATACCATTCATTTAAATCTCAAGGTGTTTCTATTGTTGATCACCTAACTGCATCAAAACAATTTCAATTATTTGAAGAAAAGGAATTAGCAAATAACCGTGATGTCACGGGTAAATGGTCGTGGTTAGCCCCACCACTTTCACCGACCCTAACCTCAAATTATCATCATGGTTATAATAATGAAATCAAGGATCCTAATTTTCATTATAAAATGAAACAGTCAATGAAATGTCCATTTCACTAGTGTTCGATAATACGAGGTGACGAACAAAGATGCGTTTATATTATTTAGGCCCTAAGGGAACATTTTCTTATTTAGCTGCAAAAACTTATTTATCTGAGGAAGAAGTTACATATTCACCTAAATCAAATCTCTATGAAGTAATTAAAGCCGTTAATAGTCATAGTGATGCTGTTGGTATCGTACCTATTGAGAACTCAATTGAAGGTACTATTAATATTGTAGCTGATGCACTTGCACAAGAAGATATATACGCTCATGGCGAAATCCATTTAGATATTAATTTTGGTTTATACGCTAATAAAGGTACTTCACTGGATGATATTGAAAAGGTTTATTCCATTGCACCTGCAATAAGTCAAACGAGTCAATATATCCATCGACATCATTTCTTATATGATTATGTTGATAGTACTATTCAAAGTTTAGAGAAAATTGACACACATATCGCTGCTATTGCACCATTAGGAAGCGGAGAGTCATATGGTTTCGAACCGATAGACACACATATACAAGACTATCCACATAATGTCACTCGTTTTTTGGTAGTAAAAAGTAACGAGCACTACAATGAATCTGCTTCTAGTACGCTATTACTGATAACACCTAAACATGATAAAGCTGGATTATTAGCTAGTATACTTAACACATTTGCATTATTTGACATTAACTTGTCATGGATTGAGTCTAGACCTCTTAAGACGCAGTTAGGTATGTACAGATTTTTTGTTCAAACCGATATTGGGAAAAATGAAAAACTCAATAAGATTATCACAATATTGCAGACTTTAGATTTTGAAGTTAAAATTATAGGTGCATTTAATCGCCATTAGATAAGTATCGTAAGGCATTATGACGAAATTATTAAAAAATTGTTGTCTTGCCCTTATTTAACACTGATGTATCGAAATTAAATAGCCAGTAAATGCGTCTTCAAAACGTATTTACTGGCTATTTATTGTTGGGTTATGTTCGAAAACATTATCTCTACTCAGTCTACATTAATTTTTTTAATCGTAACATCTTCACCCTGGTTTAGGGTTAAATCTTCTATATCTTCTAAATGTATGGTTTGTGATGCTTTATCAAAAGTATTACCGGCGATAAACACTTGCTGATGTTTTATATTATTATAGCTTCTAATGTGAATGGCATCTTTTTTAATTTCTCCAATAAAGTAATTAGCAATCACACTGAAATTCTCACCAGCTTGAGATTCCATGATTTTGCCAGTAACAGGGTCAGCAGCATTTTTTCCATCTTTTACCCCTAAAAATCGAATACCACCGTTACAATTTTTGAATTTATTGCGTGAAATAATCATATTTTTAGCTTTTAGGGGTGTTAATGCATAGTCTTGCGTTCCCTCAAAACAATTATCTTTTATATGCACATTTTCGTAGAACTTGTTATACCTGCTTGCATGTGAGCCAATTGCTCTATTCCATGGACGCATTTGATGGTCATCTGAATTCCCAAAATAACAATTCTCAATGACTACATTTTTAGTGATGGTTCCGTCTGTCGTCCCAAATTTAGGAAACGCACCAGGTACTTGAATATCTAATTGAATTGCTTCAGAAAATGAACGATCCCCATCAAAATCATTAAAACCTTTAAAATTACAATTCTTGATATACAAACCATTAATACCACAAGCGTCTAGAGCATGTCCGCCAACTACGTTTAATACTGTTACACCTATTAATTGAATATCTTCTGCATGTCCAATTGACATCGCAGTATTATTGTATGGATATTTAGAGCCATTCATATCAAACGTCCCACCTTTAATATAAATATGACTATTACCTTGATACCCTTTATAAAAACCGAAACGATGGCCATTTTTTAAAAGTGCATCCGTACCACATCTTAGTAATGTCGTATCATCTTCTAGTAATAAAGTTGTTGAGTCATAAATGATGAGTGCTTTCGAAATATAATATGTACCGCTAGGTATAAGTACAGTGTGTTCACCATATCTTGCTTTATTCAGTGCTCGTTGTATTGCTTTAGTGTCTTTGCGTTTATTACATCCTTTTAATCCATAATCTTGAGCATTTATTAACATAACGTATCCCCTATCTAAACTTTCAAACCTATTATATTGCTATATACCATTTTAGAATGGGATTAGCTATAATATATATATAATGATTAATGAGGTAATAATTTAATCGTTTCTATTATAATTATACAATTTTTAAATACCTCAAACATTTAATAGAGAGGAAGATTGATCATGACTAGAAAAGCACTAATAGTAGTAGATTATTCTTATGACTTCATTGCAGATGATGGTCGATTAACATGTGGTAAACCTGGGCAAGATATTGAATCTTTTATACTGAAGCGTTTAGAGACATATCAGTCTGAAGGCCATGACATTTTCTTTATGATGGATTTACATTATGAGAACGATATGTTCCATCCTGAGACACAATTATTCCCCTCTCATAATATTGAGGGCACAGCAGGACGTGAATTATATGGTAAGATTAAGGCCTTTTATAATAACTTTAGTGGAAACAGTAATATTCATTACTTAAATAAGCGCCGTTATGATTCATTCTATGGTACACCTCTAGATAGTCTATTGAGAGAGAGAAATATAAAGGATATTGAAATAGTAGGTGTTTGTACTGATATTTGTATTCTACACACTGCTGTTTCAGCCTATAACTTAGGGTATAACATTACAATTCCTAAAGATGGTGTTGCTTCATTCAATGAGAGTGGTCATAAATGGGCATTAGGACATTTTGTAAACTCATTAGGCGCAGAGGTAGATGTAGCTAAATAAAACATGATAAAATAAGATGAAAAATTAAATGATAAGGGTGGATAATAACAATGGCAAAAACTTATATTTTTGGACATCAAAATCCAGACACAGATGCAATAGCTTCAGCTATCATCATGGCTGATTTTGAACAATTAACTGGTAACTCTGAAGCAACGCCATATCGTTTAGGAGATATTAATCCTGAAACTAAATTTGCTTTAGATCATTTTGAAGTTAAAGCACCAGAATTATTAAGTGATAATTTAGATGGTCAAGAAGTAATCTTAGTCGATCACAATGAGTTCCAACAAAGTGCAGAAACAATTTCTGACGCAGAGATTAAACACGTTGTGGATCATCATAGAATCGCTAATTTCGAAACTGCTTCACCGCTTTGGTACCGCGCAGAACCAGTTGGTTGTACTGCTACTATTCTTTACAAAATGTACAAAGAACGTGACTTTAAAATTAAACCGCATATCGCAGGTTTGATGATTTCAGCAATTATTTCTGATAGCTTATTATTCAAATCTCCTACTTGTACTGATGAAGATGTAAATGCTGCTAAAGATTTAAAAGATTTAGCAAATGTTGATTTAGATGAGTATGGCTTAGAAATGTTAAAAGCTGGTGCATCAACTACTGATAAATCTGCAGAGGAATTATTAGACATGGATGCTAAATCATTTAATATGGGCGACTATGTTACACGCATTGCCCAAGTAAATACTGTCGACATTGATGAAGTATTAAATCGTAAAGATGATCTTGAAAAAGCAATGTTAGAAACAAGTGCTAATGAAAAGTATGATTTATTTGTATTAGTAGTTACTGACATTATTAATAGTGATTCTAAAATCTTAGTAGTAGGTGCAGAAAAAGATAAAGTCGGCGAGGCATTTAAAGTTCAATTAGATGATGGCATGGCATTCTTATCAGGCGTTGTGTCACGTAAAAAACAAGTGGTACCTCAAATCACAGAAACTTTAACTAAATAAAACATATTGGCAATTTAGTTATCGCCTTTATATACGCAGTTGAATGAATCTTTTCATTCAACTGTTTTTTTATTGAAAAATATTTAGGGTATAGATATGATGAATTACATCATTTATTTTAATTTAATTCTTTAATATAGATTTTACTATTTAGGAGGTATCACACATTGCCAAGCATTGAGCAACAATTTGAAGAAAGTAAAGCTTTTTTCAAAACACATAAAACGAAAGATTTAAAATTTCGAAAACATCAATTAAAACTTCTAAGTAAAAGTATTAAAAATCATGAAAATGATTTACTAGATGCTCTAAAGACTGATTTAGGAAAAAGTCCTATTGAAGCATATGCCACAGAAATTGGTATCACACTAAAAAGTATTAAAACTGCAAGAAAAGAACTTAAAAATTGGTCTAAAACAAAACAAGTTGATACACCTTTATTTATGTTTCCTGCAAAAAGTTATATCAAACAAGAACCATATGGCACAGTATTAATCATTGGTCCGTTTAATTATCCCGTACAGTTACTATTTGAACCTCTAATTGGGGCTATTGCAGCTGGAAATACTGCTATTATAAAACCATCTGAATTAACACCTCACGTTGCCACGGTCATTCGTCAAATTATTGAAGACGTATTTACTACGGATTATATAGATGTTATCGAGGGGGGTATAGAAGAAACAAAAACATTAATTAATCTGCCATTTGACTACATATTCTTTACAGGTAGTGACAAGGTTGGTCAAATCGTGTATGAATCAGCAAGCAAAAATTTAGTTCCTGTTACCCTTGAATTAGGCGGAAAATCTCCAGTTATTGTAGATGATACCGCTAATATTAAAGTTGCTAGTGATCGTATTAGTTTCGGTAAATTTACTAATGCAGGACAAACATGTGTGGCTCCGGATTATATATTAGTTAACAAGAAGGTCAAAAATGAATTGATTGAAGCACTTATACAAAGTATTCAAGAATTTTACGGTACTAACATAGATGAAAGTCCAGATTTTGGTCGCATAGTTAATGATAAACACTTTAATCGCTTAAATGAATTACTTAATGTGCATCAAAACCATGTTATTTTCGGTGGTAATGCAAATGCTACAACACGCTATATAGAACCAACTATTTTAGATGGTATTACGTCTAGTTCTAAAATCATGCAAGAAGAAATCTTTGGACCTATCTTACCTATTATTACTTATGATGATTTTAATGAGGCAGTAGATATTATTCAGAGTAAAGCTAAACCGTTAAGTTTATATTTATTTAGTGAAGATGAGAATACTACACACCGTGTATTAAACGAATTATCTTTCGGTGGCGGGGCAATTAATGATACTTTAATGCATCTTGCTAATCCTAATTTACCATTTGGTGGTGTCGGAATGTCTGGCATGGGACAATATCATGGTAAATATACTTTCCAAACCTTTAGCCATAGCAAGTCATACATCTTTAAGTCTACGCGATTAGATTCAAGTGTTATGTATCCGCCCTATAAAGGTAAATTTAAATATATTAGAACATTTTTTAAAAACTTATAAAAATTTGCAAAAAGCCACGACATTTTACACTGCCGTGGCTTTGTATTTTTACTTAAATAAAACTAACATGTACACCTTCAGGTGCAATTTGCTGATTATCTGTTGGCGTTAATTTACCAGTATTTGTGTCTCTTTTAAAAACTGTAATTTCATAATTCCCCTCTTGATGAGCACAAACTAGATAGTCATCTGATTCAGTAATATTAAAATCTCTTGGGAATTGGTCTCCACTTTTAACGATTTCTACAGGGTTTAGTCCCGCGCCATTCTCTGTAATCGTGAATACCGCAATACTGTCATGACCACGGTTACTAATATATAAAGTTTGTTGATCATGCGATAAGCGAACAGCCGCTAATTTAGTGTCATCATTAAAATCTTCAGGAACAGTTAAATGACGTTCTAGTTCTTCAAATTGACCATCTTTATATTTAGCTACGCTAACATAATTAGATAATTCATGAACAATGTAGGCATATTCACCATTATTGTGAAATGCAATATGTCTTGGACCATCTTGATCTTTAAATTTAGAAACTTTGTATTCTTTAAGACCTTCATTATTGAATTCATAAGTTACAACTCTGTCTGTACCTAAATCAGTAGCTACAACATATTTGCAATCGGGTGTTTCATTTATATAGTGGACATGTGAATGCTCTTGACGCTCATGACTTCCAAGTGGATAGTCGTGATTTAATTCTTGAATTAACTTAATAATCTCACCTGTATCTTTATTCAATTGATATATTCTAGCGATACCAGCGCCGTATACTGCTTCAAATAAAAAATTGTGGTCTGATGATACCGATATATAGCAACCTGTACCCTCTTCAGATTCTAAGCATTTATTAATTAATGTTAACGAACTAGAAGCTTCTTTTTTAAAAGCAGCTACCCCGCAGTGTGCGCCTTCTTTAGTGATTGCGTATAAATAATCATCTGTTTGAGCAAGATAAGTAGATGCTTCAATCTCATAACCAGTATTAACAGAACTAATTTGTCCACTATTTTCATTTAATTCGAATAAGTAAATACCTTTACCTTCTTTTTTTGTGTATGAACCGATATAACCCTTCGTCGTCATCAGAATACCTCCTATTGTCTAATTACCTTTATTTTATTAAAAGATTGGTGTCTATGACAATTATTCTTAATCATTGTTTGAATTTATTGAAATAAAAAACCAGTAACTCCAAAACTGAAGTCACTGGTTAAATTAATATTATTACGCGTTATTACTTTCGATATCTGAAACGATTTCTTTAGTTTTTCTTTCGATATCTTCAAAGTCTTTCTTGAAGATGTAAGCAAATGCTACAACACCTACACCAACTACTACTGATGTAATAACTACTAAGCTTAATAAGAATTTGAATAAACCTTTAATTAAATCCCACATGTATGTTTCACCTCTAAATAGATATAAGTATGTTTACAATTTTATATATTATCATACTTACTGTTATGGTTAAATAGATACCTTTTTTCGTCTTATAATAATAACTATAAAATAAATTTCAAAATTCAAAAACTTCATAAACTTTCAATTGTAAATTAGTTTAATACAACCACCAAGCTTTTACTTTATTATATACTTTTAAATATGCGTCCTTAAACATAGTACCCCTCCTTGTTTTTTAAATTTTTCTTGCTATCATGTTCAGTATAATAATAATTATATTAGTTTTCAATTAGTGCTATTTTACAATATTTAGAATTTTCAGGAGGCCTTCTCATGCAACAAGTGAAATCAGATATAATGACGTTTAAAGGATCACATTATGATTTAGGGGTCAAAACAGCGCTATGGCTAAAACAAACGCCCTTATTGCAAAATCGTGAACGTGAATGGAAAAAACGTATGCCCCGATTTGATATAGATGTTAACGAAACGTATCAAGTATTTCAAACATACGCTCCAGAAATATGGGAAGAGTTAATGGGTATGCAAGAAGTACTGAACTTACCTACAAAACAAATGATATTAAATTTTGCACATTACCGCTTCACGGATTTAAAAGAGAGTGGATGTACTGTATTTCAAGGTAAGGATTTTATGGTGCGCAATTATGATTATCATCCTGCCACATATGATGGGAGATATCTATTATTCCAACCTAATGACGGTGGGCTAGCGCAAATTGGGCCAACGTCTAGAGTGACAGGTCGTATGGATGGTATGAATGAAGCTGGTTTGACGATGGGCTATAACTTTATGCATCGTAAACACCCCGCTAATGGCTTTGTATGTTATATGATTGGTCGTCTTGTTTTAGAATATTGCAAAGACGTTGATGAAGCCGTTAGATTCTTGAAAGAACTTCCTCATAGAAGCTCATTCAGTTATATTTTAATGGATAAAAAGCTTAATCACGCAATCGTTGAGGTTACACCACGTTCTTTTGATGTCAGATATGATAAAGTATGTACAAATCATTTCGAAATCTTAACGCATGAAAATCGTAATTACACAAAAGAATCACGTGAACGTTTAGAACGTACTGTCTCACAAACTTCTCAAAGCTTAGATAAACATACAGCTTTTAAATTATTTAATGATCCAAAATTCGAAATATATAGCAAATTATTTAGAAGTTGGTCAGGTACGATACACACTTCAATGTATGAACCGCAAAACTTAACCGCTTGGATGACACTAGGTGAAAATCAAACACCCACATCAATAAATTTTCAATCCTGGTTAGATGGAAATGAGTTAACTATCCAACAATTTAGCGGTCTAATTGATACCGATTTAACATTCGCAAATCATTAAAAAAACGACGAACTTTTAAATCGTTCGTCGACTATATAAGTGATTGCCTCTTATTGTGTAGGCAATCATTTTACTTTATTGTGATATCTTCTTTTACCGTGTAAAATTCAATTACATTATTACTATTTCCTACCTTACCTTTATTAAAAGATTTATTTTCAACTTTTGCCTCTCCTGTACCTGGGTGTAATTTTAATAAAGTATTTTTAGGTTCATCTTTATAGTCCAAATGAATATAATCAAGCTTACTTGATCCTTTTACATCTGTTTCACTATTCATGTTTGTGAAATTAAGATAACCAAGTTCACTTACAAATAACGATTTTTTTATCTTTGAATTATTTACTTCGACGTTACCTACCCCTGTCTTAAATTCACTATTAATGATATCACTGTTTTTAATTTTTACTCCACCAGCATCGCTCTTGTAGGAAAGATTATCAAATTTTGAATTTTGAATTTTTAAATATTTGTTGTCTTGATAAATCGAACCTTTCTTAACGTTAATGCCATCAAGATTCACATTTCCAAATCCTGAATATACATCTAAATTATTAATACTTTTATTTGGAAGTGTAACTTCAATTTTTGATTTACTTTGATTAAAAGGATTAATATTAACGCTATAACCCCTCTTGTCAGATTTATGCTCTTTTATGTTTAATGTATTTTTTTTGCGATATACCTTAACATCATTATCACCATAATATTTAACACCACAATGTTCTCCTTGCTTAATTGTGACTTCTGAATTATAGCTGTAAATATCTAAATTATTCATTTTCACATTACTGTATGCTCTATCATATTTTAGCTTTTTAAATTCATCTTTATCATGCACAAACCAGACTAAAGTTGCTGCTAAGAAAAATCCTACAAATATTACTATGCCTGTTATCATTGCTTTCTTCATTGTTTAATTCTTCCTTTAACCGTTTGGATATACCAAGTTAAATATTTTAATACAAGTCGATATAAATTTTGTGTAATTTTCATGGTAACTACAAATAAGACGATACCTAATCCGGCATATGAAATGCTAAATAAGAAATTGCTAAACGAATCAACAATCCCTTTAATGATACTCATTGATATTATTATTAATGGAAGAGAAATTAAAAAAACAGAGAATATAAACACAACAAACAATAACGCTATAAATATTACAATAGGAATGATGATGAAGAAAAAAGAAAGCACGCCAAGACTTAATGAAGCCATTATAGCCCTAATAATATTCGGTAGGTTAGGTGTTACTTTAGCATAGGATATTGCTTCTTTGGCTTTAACTTCTTTACCTATATCATGTGGTTCTTTTAAATCCGATATAATATCTTTTTCTGATTTCCCTTTCGATTCTTGTTCATAGAAATGATTTTCATAATCATCCATGAGTTTATCTTTTTCTTCTCTTGGTAATTCATCAAGTTCTAATTCAAGTTCATTTAAAAAGGTAATCTTATCCATTATTTCACTTACTTTCTTAATTGAATTATCTCTATCTTAACGAAAAGTAGCTTATTTTGATGTGCATTGTAAAAGCATCACTTTTTAACGACTAAAAAATTCAATTCGTTTAACCACATTATCTTTATATAAAATGGACAGCTTCATATGGTGCTCTTTATCAACATAAATTAACGCATCATATCCTTTACCTACTTTATCTTTACTATAATTATCACCTAAATAATTGATTGCATGATTCACTCTATCTCCAATTTTAACACCGAAGTTGGTTGTTACATCATGATCATTAATCAATACAATCCCTTTTACTGTTTGGTGTTTATTTTTTACTTTTACAGTTAAATCTTTATGGTTTTTATCGTTATAGAATTTGTATCTATCCAACTTTATGTGATGATTTATCTCATAATCATTTTCATTAAATGGTTCATTCAATTGAATATCATTTATCTTCACTTCAGTAAGATCAATTGTTTTTTCATTTTTATAGATTGTAAGACACGTAACCACTATAAAAGCTATTATTGTAAAAATACTAAGGATTATCCATCGATTTTGAATGCGCAAACGTACCACCACTTCTATTCTTATTAACTTAAATATATCATAACCACTTACTGAGAAACATCTAAACCACTACAATCATTTCTTACAGAATTGTAACGTTGCTTTAACGTTCTTATTATTGTGATAAAACTAATATATTTTAAGTTTTATAATTATTCTTTCTTAGTAAAAATTGTTATAATGATATAAATTTAACGGGGAGGTTTTATTTATGGCTAATTTAGAAACATATTTTAATAATAGTCAGCCACTTGATGAATATATCGATAGCATGACTTTGAATAAAGATAATGTATTAACAATTTACAATGCATTCACACTACCTTCGTCTGACGATAGAATCAATCAACTTAAAGATAGTTCTTATTCTAAAGTCTTGGTTATAAGTGAAGATTGGTGTGGTGACGCTATGATGAACTTACCTATATTAAAGCGTATAAGTGAATCACTACAGCTAGAAGTACGCGTATTCCATAGAGATGAAGACACAAATCTCATTGATCAATATTTAACAAATGGTACAGCACGTTCGATTCCAATCTTTATCTTTATGAATGATCAATTTGAACAGATAAGTGTTTGGGGCTCTAGAGCTCGTGAAGCTCAAGAATTTGTTACTCAACTTAGAGCTGAAAAACTACCACCTAAAGATGCACACAATTATGAGGATAAAGAAAAAGAAGTACATCATGAAATCGTTTCTAAATATAAATCAGATACTGACTTATGGAATCAAGTTTATAACTCTATAATCAGTAAGTTAATGCTATAAAAGCATATAAAGTAAGAGGGTAATAAAACAAACTTTGTTTTACTACCCTCTTTTTTGGATATCAATTTCTTGGCATATATTATATATCCCTTTTAGCTGCATAAGCAATATTCGCAATGAATAAAATAACAATTGATGCTAAAGAAATAAACCATTGCCAATTTGAAAATTTAATACTATCCGTTTGAGATTTCTCAGTTAAGTAACTAAACGGAATATACTTTAATGATTTTTGAATTTTTTCTCCCCAGTCAGGAATCAAACCAATAAAAGGTTGAATAAATGGAACTATAAATACTAAGAATATACCTAGTGTAAAGATTACTGCCGGTTTTTGAACAATTAATGTAACTAAGAATAAGAGTAAACCAAAGAACAGTAAGAAGATAAGATAGAACCAAATGTTCGTTAAGAACTTATCTCCGTCTAAATTTTTTCCATCAGTAAATGCTTGTACTAACATTAATGTGATATATGTGATGAATGCAAAAATGAATGAAAATAAAATAATTGAAATTGTTTTAGCAATAATATATCCAATTCTATTTTTCACTTTATTCATATAAAGTTGAATCGTACCTTGTGAATAATCACGTGTAATTGTCTTAATCACTACTAACAAGCCAAAGAATAAGAACATCCAATTTGCCATAGATAAAATAGATGAATAATTTACTTGATCATTATTTCGTGCCATTAAGAACGTTATTAATCCTAAAACTAACCAGATTAAAATTAGTGCTATATATGTTAAGTAGCTTTTACAAAAACTCAATATATCATATTTAACTAATTGTAAACTTCTCATTTATTTGTCACCTCTTTGATTAATATTAAAGTACGTATCACGAAGCGAACTTTTTCTTGTTTCAATATACTTAGGATATAAATCTTTTTGTGCTAAAGATTTGAGTAATTGTTTATAATCTTTTTGTGCTTTAATCATTATTTCTCCACTATCTTTGTGTGATTGAAGCACGTTAAAATGTTCTGTTAAATAGTCTAGTGCTGTATTAAATTCACTAACTTCAAATTTAATCGATGTATGATCTTGCGCACTACCATCTTTCATATTGACATCTTGTACAAAATTTCCATCACGTAGAAAGACAGCTCTATCACAAATCAATTCAATATCTTCCAATTTATGACTTGAAATTAGAATTTTCATTTCTAAATCATTCACTAATGATTGAATAGTCTCTAATACATCAATTGAACCATCTGGATCCATACCGTTTGTCGGTTCATCAAGAATTAGATATTTGGGTTTGTTCATTAATGAAACTGCTATCGCAAGTTTTTGTTTCATACCCATTGAATACTTTTTCACTTTTTTCTTAATGTATGGTCTCATACCAAATGCGTCAATGATTTTATCTGTATATTCTTTGTCGAAACCTTTGCCTAGAACTTGAGCAAATAATTTCAAGTTATTTAATCCTGTTTTATTATCATATAATTTCGGATGTTCAATAAGATAGCCAACGTTCTCGTTATCATTTAATTGAACTTTCCCTTTAAAATTAATAATATTGCCATTCATGACTTTCATTAATGTTGTTTTACCAACACCATTTTTACCAATTAAACCTACAATTTTGCTATTTCCAAAATCAAAATTGATATTATCTAAAACATTGTTATCTCCATATGTTTTTGTAATATTTTCTAATTTCATATAGGCCCTCCTTTATTTTCACGCTGAATTATACGTCTTAATTGAATCAAATAATTTATAATCATCCAAACAATACTTAAACTTAATAAACCATAATTGTAATATATGCCAAAGATATTATAAGAAATATGATGATGAAAAACGAATGCATTAATTAGTGTAAAAACCATTGTAATAGCGAATGGAAAAACTAACATCATTATCAAGATATAAGGTGCATATGATATCCCTTCGCGTTTCTTTTCAGTATTCCTACTAAATGCAATTGGAATACTGAAAAAGTTTACAAATATAAAAGCAATCGCAGTTGAGTATCTTAAATCCCCAAAATCAATATTAGATGATTGAAAATTGTACAAAGCGATAATAAAACCACCAAAAAGTGTTAATACGATACAGGTAATGTAATTCGCATTAAGCATGTCTTTTTTAGAGACAGGTAAACTTTCGTAAAATAAATATGAACTTTTACCTCCTAATCTTCTATGTAGTCTAAACAAGTGTCCAGAGTCTAATATGCTAACCGCCATTAATGTGATTGCAATCGGTGCATAGAATAAAAAATAAAGTTCTGTTTTAGAAAATACGAAAGCATATAACGGATTTAATAGAAGTAACAAGATATAAATGGCAATCGTTATACTCCTACATTTAAAATTTCTAATAAGTAATTGCTTCATTTTATCAACCTACTTTGCTGAAAATCTTGTTGATTGTCATTACTTTTAGACTTTTCGATGTAGATCATAAGTTCTTCAATCGTAGGTTGTTTAATATTAACTTTTTTTCCGAACAATTCTTTAAAAACTTGTGCCTGTTTAGTAAAACCAACAAAACCTGTCGACTTCACTTCTTTATAAAGGAACAAGCGATTTAATTCCTCGTCTAAATCTTGATTATCACCTTGTACAATTGAGTATTGTTCTTGAAGTTGATGACGAAAACCTTGCATAATAATTTCTCCATCTTTTATATGTACAAGATAGTCAGCAATTTTCTCTAAATCCGAAATAATATGGGTTGAAATAAATAAAGTCTTATGTTCGTCGAGTAATTCACTTTGCAAAATTTCTAACACTTCATTACGAACAATAGGGTCTAACCCCGCAGTTGGTTCGTCTAATATAAACAATTCAGCATGGTGACTCAAAGCTAGTGCTAAAGACAATTTCATTTTCATACCTGTAGAAAAATGTTTTATTTTTTCATTGAAAGGTAAATTGAATTTTTCTAAATAATTTTTAAATGCTTGTGAGTCCCAATCGGTATAAAATGGTGAGACCATTTTTTCAAGTTTTTTTGCAGTCCATTGTTGGTTAAAATAAACTTCTGAATAAACAAAACCTATTTTATTTTTTATCCATTTCGGTTTGTTTTCTATTTGTTTACCAAATATTGATATATGACCATGATTAGGTTCTATAATATCCATTATCATACGAATTATCGTTGTTTTCCCTGCCCCATTAGCCCCAATGAATCCAGTTACAAATCCTTGAGGAATACTGAATGAAAGATTGTTTATTGAAAATACACTACTTTGTAACGACACATCTTTTACTTCAATGACATTCATTCTTCTTCCTCCTCATAAATTAAAGCTAGTATTTCTTTTAATTCCTTGAGAGGCATATCTATTGTTTTTGCTTCTTTAATCATTAATCGAGCAAGATTTTCAATTACAAAGAATTGCTTTTCTTTTAATATGGAACTATCTTGTTCTTTAACAAATGTACCTTTTCCTCGGACAGTTGTTACGAATCCCTCTTTCTCAAGATCTTCATAAGCTCTTTTAGTTGTAATTAAACTCACCTGTAAATCCTTTGCAAGCTCACGCATCGAAGGTAAGTGGCTACCAGCTTCAACATAACCCTTTAAAATATTCTCTTTTATTTGTTGTTTGATTTGTTCATAAATGGGTTGCTCACTGGTGTTCTTTAATATAATTTTCATTGATGTCCCCCTTTAATAACTGTATATAAATAATATACACACTATATACACGTTTGTAAAGGAAACAATGAAAATACTTATATTAGTTGGTATTAAAGCTACAAACTGTATATACATTATAGATACAATTCTTTTTAAAAATAAAACTCTATATCTAACGTCAAACGCTAATATAGAGTTTAAAAATGTTATTTTCTGTTTTTCTTTCTATCATTATTACGATTAATAAAAGCACATATGATAAACATAATTGCTGCTAATAATAATTTAACCCCTTGATTCTCGTGTCCTGTAGCCTGTAAATAATATCCAATAACAAATAAGATAATTGCCAAACTAACGAAAATCTTAGTTAAATGTTTCATCATAATCAACACCTCAATACATGTATTATAACAAATTAAAATTATAAATTTGCTTACTAAATACATTTAAAATTGAAAATATTAATCCATATGTTACAATTTAATTGTATCCACGAATTACATTACACAACCCCTAACTTGTGACGGCAAGTTAGGGGCTTTTGTGTATGGTCATCTATTTATCTTTCCACTTAGATTCTAACCAAACACGGAATATAACGAGTATACCACCCGAAATTAATGTCACCATACCATCTAATAGCCACGACATTACACTACACCTCCAAATGAAAAGTGTCATATCTTATGATGACCTGACATTATTCTAACATAAAACACGAACAAATGTTCTATTTTTTAAAAACTCAACTCTCAATTCTTTGTAATCATTATAGGAACACTTTATCTTTAAGTCATTTAAAGATAATATATTATTAAACACTAAAATAAAGTGAGGTTAAATAAATGAACCCATTAGCACAAAATTTAAATAATCAACTTGTTGATCATTGTCCAGAAATATTAAGTATGCTATCAAATTTAGGTCAATCAATGTATTATCCAAAAGGCATTTTATCTCAATCTGCTGATGCTAAAAGAACTAAATATAACGCTACAATTGGAATGGCTACTAATAAAAACGGGAAAATGTATGCTGATACTTTATTTGATGTCTATAATCATTTATCTCCAGATGAAGTCTTTCCATACGCCCCACCTCAAGGATTAGAAGCTTTAAGAGATTTATGGCAAGACAAAATGCTAAAAGAAAACCCTGATTTATCCAAAGAGACAATTACTAGACCTATTGTCACTAATGCGTTAACTCATGGATTATCTTTAATAGCTGATTTATTTGTAGAGAGTGGAGATACTGTTTTAGTACCAACACATAATTGGGGTAACTACAAATTAATTTATGAAACACGTCATTCTGCAAATATTGAGACATATTCAATCTTTAACCAAGAAGGACATTACACAACAAATGATTTAGTTAATACTTTAGAAAATTTCAATCAAGACAAAGTCATTTTAATTTTAAATTATCCAAACAACCCTACCGGCTATACACCGAACAATGTTGAAGTTACAACTATAGTTTCAGCGGTTCGTTCACTAGCTGAAAAAGGAACAAAAGTGATAGCTGTAGTAGATGATGCATATTATGGTTTATTCTATGAAGATGTTTATCGTCAGTCTATTTTTACTTCACTAAATCAAATTGAATCAAGCAATATTTTACCAATTCGTTTAGATGGTGCTACTAAAGAATTCTTTGCGTGGGGGCTACGTGTTGGTTTCCTCACATTTGGATTAAATAATAATGTTGCTAAAGAAGTGCTAGAAGCGAAAGTTAAAGGTTTAATAAGAAGTAATATTTCAAGTGGACCAATGCCTTCTCAAAGTGCTATTAAATACGTTTTAGAAAATCATGATGAATTTGGTAAAGAAATCCAACAAAATATAGATACATTACAAGAAAGATATGAAGTTACAAAAACTGTTGTTTATGATGATAAATACAAAAATCATTGGCAAGCCTATGATTTCAATTCTGGTTATTTCATGGCAGTCAAAGTCAATGGCGTAAATCCTGAAGAACTACGTACGCATTTAATTAACGAATATTCAATCGGTATTATAGCGTTAAATGACTCAGATATCCGTATTGCTTTCAGTTGCATTGAAAAAGATGACATTCCACATGTTTTTGAATCAATCGCAAAAGCAATCGATGATTTAAAGTAAGAGATTGATATAAATAAAAAAAAGTAATTAGGATGACATTGAAGAAGTATTTATATTCGATTTATTCAATCTATCGAAATTAAAAATAACTCGAAAGCTGTGATCTAAATGGTAATTATTTTTTCAATATTGCTTATTATTACATTAATCTCCACTTCGTATTATTTGTATCTTTACGCTTTTACTTCGAAAGCACATGTACCCAAAAATTTATATTTGTTCATAGTATCACTCATCCTATTTATCTTATTTGGAGCATGGTTATTAGATTTATTATAAATTTTCGGATTATAGTTCTTAATTAAAAGACGAGTCTTGGGTTTAATTCCTAGACTCGTCTTTATTTTAGATAATATGGTTTTTCAAATTGTTATAATCTTTCGAAAGTTAAGTTATCTTTATATTTCTGTTTCTTCCATTTTCTAATTTTAGTTCTAAATGACTTAAATGGTGCTACGATGTTAATGTGAATCTATTTCCAAACTGGCCATTTGGAAGGCGTTGATGAAGCCCATTGCCTTTTGCGCTCTCAAATAATGTAACATTATCTAAACTTTTAATTAAATTAATAATGCTATCTACTTCCTTATTGAACTGATTAATAAGTTGTTCTAATGTGTAGTTTGAGTACGTTTTATAGAATTCTTGATATAATCCTCCTAAATTATTCCACTTATAGTCAGGACTTGGGGTTACAACTGGTATATTTTTTATTATCATTCTCCCACGATTGAATTAAATTTAACCATCCAAGCTGGTATGCGATCATCTGTGCAGGTGTTCTATCGACACCAATTTTATATACATCCTTATCTGATTCTGATACATCACTAAATTCATTAATAAAAAGTTCAGCTCTCTTACTAATTTCAAATATTAAATCATCTTTATTTGAATAAGTCTGCATGTTATCACCGCCTAGCATTTATATATTTATTATATAATATTTCATTAAATTAAAATATGTATTTATCAACTATATTAGAACTTAAATTATTGGTATATTTATTGTTAAAAAGCTTCACCCCCACTAAAACCGATTATATAATAAAATTTCTTTTTTAATTTACTTCTTAAATTTTCTATTGTGATAGGATTTGTGAACCAATAAACCTCCGCTTTGTAAGAAATAACAAGTCAATGCTTAGTAGCATTAATGTTTTCCTTGTATTTGATTTTTCAAAATCAAAATTACTATTTTTTTAATAATGTTCTTAATATAGGTCTTCAGTTTATTAATCTCATCTTATTTCCTACTAACATTATACAAAAACCTTAATTATAGACATAATATGTACTTTCTATTTGTTAATTTGTATTGTGTACCACTTAAAAAGTAGTTTTTAATAATTATCAAGGAGGAAATCCAAAGTTTTAGTAACATCAGTATTAGCCGGAACATTATTATTTACAGGGGTCGGAGCAAGTCAACATGTACATGCTACTGATAGCGTAGTAAATGCTAACAATGCTACTAATATCGCTGTTGAAGTTATGAATAAAAATGGTAATGATGGCCCTAGATTAGAAAATTATTATGATGTAGAAAATAAAGGAAATTACTATTTAGTTCAGTACGGAAATAAATCTGGTGCTGGAACTGGAGCTATAAGGGTTTATAAAAACGGTGATGTAACTAAAGAGAGTGGATACAATGCTACTATTGACAAAGGTAACTTTACTTATATTGGTAAATATGAATAGGACAAATCTTTGAATAGCCAAAAGCTATCTAACGATAATTATCAATCAGTTCAAAAAAACTACATCAACTGATGACATCAGTAATATAACAAATGAAAATAACATTTCATTAAACGAATCTAAATCAACTAGTAAATCTTTATCAGAAACAGGTAAGCAATCTAATTATGGTTTAATTTCAATTGTCGCTTCTATATTATTTGCAGCTGGTTCATTAATAGCATATGGGAGAGTTTCTAAATTTAATTAATTATTATCATAAGATATTAACAATACTTATTCGGGGGATCATTTATAAAACGTAAATTAATTTATTTTATCTCAATTACTGGCTTAGTATTATTACTTGCTGCATGTGGTAATGGACTAAAAAAGGAAAATATTATTTTGCACAGAGTAGTGGTATTGTCTATTTAAATGTCGACATGGTTTTAAAAGTTCCAAAAGATAATGCCAATACAGCTAAATTAACATATGGTGGCGAAACATTAAAAGTTACAATAAAAGGTGGAAAAATGATATTTACTGATGGTAATGATAAAGAAAGTATAAATTATAAAGTTGAAGAAAATGGCGAAACTATCAAATTAGATGGCGGAGAAGGTCATAATGCTATATTTAGAAAGCAATAATCACCCAAAAATCCTTTAAATTTGTTTCAAAGCCATTTTTATTTGTTTTTTAGTCATATTTTAGATAACATTATTAAGTAAAACTTAAAAATATCGAAACTTCATATCAACAATAAAAGGGTAGCTCTTTCAGCTACCCTTTTCATACTCTATCATAATATATATCGTTTTACATCATGCCTGGCATTAAGGGCAGTATGAAATAGATATAAATCACATACAAAAAGCCTATTAAATCAGCATTTTGCATTCTTTAAACATTCATTTTTTTTAATTTTTTCATTTCATTATGACCAAGTTATGACCACCAATTATTTCACACACAAACCTTTATAAATATATTTACAATAATTAATATGTTTATCCATAGAATGATTTCTCGTTGCAATATAATGCTTCTCTCAGCATCTTATATCACCTAACAAAGTTAAGTGTAAAACGTTAAAATTGAAAAAACACAAGATATTTGTGCACTTTACTTTTAATAAATTTCTAGCTACATCTTTTTTGAAATGTTTTATTTTAATACTCAATTATCAGTAAATTTTTAAGCTGGTTTATATTCCATAATTACTATTTTATTGTTTAGCCTTTTTTTCAGATAAGGTATATATCTACAATACCCAAAGAGCCCCCACCTTTTCTTATGGTAGTCAAAGTAATTATATTCATTTATAACTTTCATTTTATTTGGTAAAACTTTATCCAATTCATTTAAATCATTGTATCCATATTTAAAAACAGGTTGTGAGGATAATTTTGATACAGATTTATGTCTTTTTGTATTATTTGCAATTGTTTTTGAGCAAAATTCAATCGCAAAGGCCAAATTATGATCTCCAAACTTTTTAATAATAGTATGTAATAATTTAGTCATTACACTCTCATCAAAATACATCAATACACCTTCAAAGATAAACAATATATTTGACTTACTATTAAAAAATTTATAATTTTTAACATCTTCAATCCAACTGTAATCCAGCATTGATTTAGCTATCATCTTATAACTATCTGTTTCTTTAAAAAATGTTTTTCGTATTTCTATTGATTCAGGTACATCTAAATCTATCCACGATATTTTTTCTTTATTAAATCTTTGAAACCTTGTATCTAAGCCACAACCTATATTGACCACAATCAAATTTTTATTATCCTTGATAAGTCTTTTAGTAACACTATCTATTATCACAGAACGTATACTAATTCCAATTTGAGACATGTCATCACATGTAACATTTTTGTACATATCATCTAAACCATCAAATATTTTTTTAGATAGTGCGTCTTTTATTATTGGTTTTTCGTATTCGTACTCTTTTGCTCGAGCTATCAAAGGAATTAACATTGATTCGGGAATTCCATCCAGTCGTTTCATTTAATCACTCCTTAAAAATATTATTATTAATACATTAGAAATTTTTATAACTTATTTCTAGTGAGATTTATTTAAAATTTCTTTTTTTAATTTACTTCTCAAATGTTCTAATGTAATAGGATCTGTGAACCAATAATCTTCTGCTTTATATGAAATTACATGTCCTTTTTTTACAGCTTCAATATTCTGCCATGTATGTGTTTTTTCAAAATCAAATTTTCCGTACGAAGGTTTACTTAAAAATATATAATCACCAGCATATTTACTAATATTTTCTTTTGAAATGGAAGCATAACCTTTTTTATCTTCTTGTAATTTATCTTTATATTGCTTTGTCATTGGCATACCGAATGCATCATGAACAATATCCAAACCACGACCCCATGTAGAGTTATATATGTATATTTGCTTTTCATCTGGTTCAAACACAGATGCTGTTGCTTGACCAACTTTACTTTGAATTTCTTTTTTATCTTTTCTAGTTTTATCTTCCCACTCTTCAATCCATTTTTTGGCTTTATCCTCATTATTAGTCAACTTGCCTATTTCTTTTAATATTTCTTTATGATTGTATTTATTGTATGTATATGGGACTGTTGGCGCTATTTTTTGATATTTTTTAATATTTTTATCCATAGCATCTACAACTATTAAATCTGGTTTTGCTTTAGCAACTTTTTCAACATCGTTTTCTCCAATATAATCAACCCCTTTTAAATAAGGTTTTAAGATTGAAGAATCTTTAGTTATATCTGAAACAGCAATTGGTTTGATTCCTAACTTTATAAAATCACCAACATAAAATCCAGTTAATACAGCAACTCTTTTAGGTTTCTCTGGTACTTTCAGTGTTTTACCATTTTCAATTTTATAGTCTATAGTCTTTGTCGAGTCACTTGTTTTATCGACAGACGCTGAACACGCAGTCAAAATAAATAAACTACATAATAAAATTCCAATTAATCCTTTCATAATATCATCCTTTCGTTTTTAATTGATATTCATTTTCAATTATAGATTTTTAAAAATAATAGTCAATACTTATACCTATCCTACTCGATGATATGAATGTATTTCGTTAAGCCATAATTAACTTATACATTGTTTTTAACGTGTGAGAGAATTTTTATTATCACATGAAAGCTTTTTGATATAGAAGTTTGTGAATAAAAAATAGGCAAGTACCGAAGTACCTGCCTAGAAAAGGATCATTCACTTTTTATATTCTAACTGATTTTTCCCCATAAGTCACTTAATACCTGACTAGTTGGAACAGAACTATTCCATGTTCTAATAGGCAAGTAATAACGTTGCCCCTCCCGTTTATATAATACCCATAAATAATTTTTATATAACTAATTTATGTAATTTTACAAGGCTCAAAATTGAGTTCTGCAGTTAAATTCATAAACATTTAGTATGGAATTTTAGTTTTGCTGTTTGATGTTATGTGTATTTTGGTGCGTTCTGGTACAGGTAAGTTAGCTATTTCCGATAAAGCTCTCAGACCTAAATGTTGGTACATACCAACATCTTTAATTTCTTCAGAAACTTTAATGAAACGATGAGCTTGTGTTCTATCTAAGTTGATATTTTTCAACCAATTACCCAATTCTCCATGTGCTAGGTCATTTTCTTTCACATGCTTCAATCTTCGACCAATCTCGAAAATCGATTAACCAGCCTTTGATGATGTCGAATTTAACAATGTAATATATACATTTTGCATACATAGTTATTAAAACTCATTCCCCACTGCAACACAGGGCGTTTCTCAGCGTCCTAAAATACAAAAAACGTCACTCGTAAGTGACGCTTGAAACGATATATTTAACTTACCCGTATGCTAATTAATAAAATACCGACTAATACAATGTTTTTTGCTATTAGTAACTGATTGATAGGTTGTAATCATCATTTTATCTTTATTCATTTTACCATGCTGACTTGGTAAAACTAAATGTTGTGGATCAATACAAACTATTTTTATTTCGTTATCAATCAAATCGTAATACCAATATACTCTTAAACCCTCTTGAACATCAAGTAACCCTCTAATATCTGTTTTCATTAAGCCCTTTATATTTCTAATATCTTGTTGAGTATATAAAGATAAAATTGATAACATTCTCTCATCATAATTTATATTCGTAGCTTCATCGGGGTTATTTTTGACTATGCTTATATTTTCACTGAAATGGGTTATAGCATTGATTTGATTTTGTTGTGTAAAATCAGAAATAAAATTAGTAAATTTCAGATCATTATTTTGTTTTGAATACTTTACTTCTTCATTAAAAAAAAACAACTTCTTTTACTTCAGCATTTCTTAACTCGATTTCTACTTTGTCAGTTTCAAATTCATTTCTAGTTGGTAAAAAATCTTTATTAACTATTTCAACGTGAACGTTCTTTTTTCTTTTTTTAGAAGTAACATTACTATTAAATCTAGGCATTTACCAATCCTATATATTCCTTAATAATTAAATCGTTATTCATAATTTCTTGCTGAGTAATTTTATTTTTCCACTCTTCATCTTCATGAGAACGTTCTACTAAACCAAAATCACTAATTTTTAAAGTACTCTTAATAATTTCTCTCAAATATTCTGTAATTTCCTGCTGCATTGTTTTATCTTCTATTTCAAAATTACTCATTGAAAAGTCTATGTCATTATAGCCAAGACTATATTTATTGTTCTTATATACGTCTCGAATAACAGGGCCGTATTGCCAAGCTTCAAATTGAGCGTCAAATAAATATTCAGGCAAGTTTAAACTTTCACTTTTTGTAACTTCATATTCTTTACTTTTAGATAGTTGCCCATATGAAGCACCATAATATGCAAATAAAAAGTATAATGTTTTTTGTAGTCTTAAAGGAGAAATGTTTTTTATTTCTTCTTTCATTAAACCAATTATATTTTCAACTGTTGTCAGGTATTTTTGCTCAGCCATGATAAACTCCTCCATAATCAACACATCATATTGAACATAAAAATAACAGTGACTATACACTGTCACTGTGTATACTTTCTATAATTGGTACACAAAAACAGTATATATCTTTGTGTGTATTCGCTAAGATGTGTTACGCATTTGCAACTCTTATTTATAATATAGAGCATTTCAACATTTTTTACCATACATCCACTCAAATTTGTCAACTTAATCTGAAATTGCGGAAAGAATTTAGATAAAATAAACCACCACCTATTTGAAGGTAATGGTTTCACATTAATCCTCTAACGGTATATCATCAACAATCATTGTTCTGTTAGGGTGTTGCTCATGTAGTTCATCTAGTGCTTTCTGTTTTTCTTCTTCCTCATCATCCGGCCAATCACCAATGTTTACAATAATAGGCGTGTCAGTGGATAATTCTTTTTTATCAGTAAATAACTTATGATACTTACCTAACATATCCCTAGCACGCAATCTATCACTAGGCTTAATAGGTATTTCCACCATTTCTACATGTTCATTGTAAACTAAGTTCATTTTGTCGGTGTCTGGGTTGCGTTGAAACTCCCCACGCTTAACAA
>NZ_KV801088.1:0-25266 GCF_001810405.1 Staphylococcus sp. HMSC069D12 | reverse complement strand
TGGCTATGCCGAGCAAAACGGTCTAGTTAAACAACAAGATCAATCAACAAAATCACAAATGAATTCGCCACTTATTAAACAAGCAACTCGTTCTCAACAAGCGAGTCAAACTTCATTACATCATGAATTACCTATGACAGGTGAACGCACCTCAACGACACCGTTTGTTTACAGTCTTATAGCTTTCATATTAGGCGTAGGTGTAATTAGCCTTAGACGTAAATTTTCTAAATAAGCAATAACTATATTTTTCTAATTATCTGTTACTTTTATTACTAGAGCATTTCTTTTATGCATATGAAAACGAAGAAGCTATCGCTACAGGTGAATCAACCTATAAGCGATAGCCTCTTTTTTATAACTTCTAAACTAATAATAATTTGATGCCTCTAATAATATTTTTAATGAACAAATAAACGCCTACTACCACCAATATAACTGCAATTGTCCATGAACCAAATACAATCCAGCTTTCTGTATTAGTTGATGCATTGCCCATAACACTAGCAGATAGCATCAATGCTAATGGCGCTAATGTAAAGCAAACCCAAGTAAGTATATGGTTAAATAATGCTTTACATGCATGAGTTGATACAGGTTTGTCAGCGATAATCCACATTACAATAGGTAATAGTATCGGTGCAAAAAACACACTTAAATAACTTATAGATGATGCAATATTTTCATTTCTACTACCATAGAATTCATCGTTTCTATATTTATTACTATTTACATTTTCCATATTTACTCACCTCACTTATATATAAACACATAAAATAGGAGACTTTTAGGAAAAGCGTCCAAAATTACAACTCTGTAAGTTACGGATAGTTTATAACTTTGTAGAAATGTGAGACATAACTATGGCAAATAAATTAGTGAATGAATGCTTAAAATTTATATCTTAATGCAATAACATTTCAAAGCAGTTAGAACACAATGCTGTAATTCATCGACAAGGTTATAATGCTGACAAACGTGATGCTTATGCTGCGATGTCAAAAAGGTTCGTCATTCCTACAATGAAGTCAAAATCATTTTTGAAAACACTTTACATAGGGTTTTTAAAACATAAAAAATAAACCATGGTAATGGGACGCCACTCATATCAAATGCATTGTCCTATCCCCATGGTATATTTTAAACATTTAGAGTATCGAGCCGATTAAATATACTTTAATATTTACTCGACTCTCTCATCTATACAATTCGCTTACGTATTGCTCCTGAAATTAAGTCAACAATTGCTACCATAATAACTAATCCGATTAATATGATACCTACCCTGTCCCAAGAACGTGTTTGAAGTGCAAAAATTAATGGTGTGCCGATACCTCCAGCACCGATAAGTCCTAGAATCGAGGCAGAACGTAAATTCAATTCAAAGCGATATAACACAAGCGATAAAAATGATGGTAATATCTGTGGTATAACTGCAAAGATCAAAGTTTTCGTCTTGTTAGCACCACTTGCTTTCAATGCCTCGACTGACGTGAAATCTAGCCTTTCGATATCTTCTACGAATAATTTTCCTAGCATCCCCACTGAATGAATGCCCAAGGCTAATACACCTGAAAATGATCCTGGTCCAACTGCTTTAATGAAGATTAAAGCCATGACAATTTCCGGAAATACACGAATGACACTTAATATAAATTTAGTGATGCCAGTTACTGGTCGTACTTTGATTAAATTTCGTGCACCTATAAAGGCAAATGGAATACATATAATAGCAGCGATAAACGTACCAATCACCGCAATCGCAAACGTTTCAAGTAATCCACGTAATAAATCTTCACCAGCAGGAATATATACATAACCCCAATCCGGATGAAAAAGTCCGTTAAAAATAGATTTTAAAATTTCAATGGATTTGGATTTTAATTCTAATGCGGGCATTCCTACAAAACCCCACGCAATAATAGCCAAAACAACAATTGCAATGATCCAATTTTTAATTATTTTTTGCTTGTGCTTTTTTGATTTAACGGGATACTTTTGTTCTAAATTATATTTATTTTGTGTCATGCGAGTTGTTCCCTCACTTTCGAGCTTACATAGTCAATTATGACAACAATAACTAATGTAAATAGAATAATCATCGCAGTTTTAGGATATTGGAATAAGCCTAAAGTAGAATCATAGAACAATCCAATACCGCCAGCGCCTACAAGACCAAGTACCGCTGAAGCACGAATGTTAATTTCAAAAGCGAACAACACATATGAGAAGAAAGTTGATAATATTTGTGGTACAACTCCGAAGACAATCCATTTCGTTTTATTTGCCCCAACTGCCGTCATGGCCTCCATTGGGCCTGGATCTATGGTTTCAAGTGCTTCATAGAGTAACTTTGCAATAACACAAATAGTTAAGATAAATAGTGCTAATACACCTGGAATTTGACCAATACCGAAGACAGCTACAAATATAGCTGCTAGTAATAAATCTGGTATCGTACGCACAATATTTAAAATAAAACGAGCCGGAATTGAAATCCATTTCGTTTTAACAATATTACTTGCACAGATTAAAGCAATTGGGATAGATACAATCGCACCTAGAAATGTCCCAACAATTGCCATGCGAACGGTATCTAACATAGGTTTCAATATTGTATGTATATATGCCCAGTCTGGCGGTACCATTTGTCCAAAGAATGAACCAATTTGAGGTAAACCTACCATTAAATCGGCAAAACTAAAGCCAGTATATAAGAAACTCCATATTATTAAAGCTAATACTAGAAAAATAGTAAAACTCGTTTTTAGCGAAAACTTCTTATTCAAATATTCATCATATTTACTTGTTGTAGGTGTCGCCATATTATTCAACCCCTAGCTTCTCATCATCTTTAAGTTTACGACCGTAAATATCATTAAACACTTCCTCAGTTGCCTCACTTGCAGGGCCATCGAATACAAGTTCACCAGCACGAAGCCCTATAATACGCGTACCGTATTCAAGTGCTAGATCTACAAAGTGCAAGTTAATAAGAATTGTAATACCTAATTCTTCATTTATCTTCTTTAAATCATCCATCACTTGTTTTGTTGTTAGAGGATCCAAAGACGCTACAGGTTCATCAGCTAAAATAATTGCTGGTTCTTGTGCTAATGCACGAGCGATTGAAATACGCTGTTGTTGACCTCCTGACAATTCATCGGAACGTTGGTCGTATTTATCCAGAATGTTCACACGCTCTAAAGCATCCATGGCCTTTACTTTATCTTCTTTTGGAAAAAACCCTAACACCATCTTCCAAGTTGGATGATAGCCTACACGTCCGCTTAACACATTGCGTAATACAGATGATCGTTTTACAAGATTAAAATGTTGGAAGATCATCCCAATATTACGGCGCATCATTAGTAGATCTTTACCTTTAGCTTTCGTAATCGATTTACCTTCAATAAGAATATCACCAGATGTTATATCATGAAGTCGATTAACTGATCTTAATAGCGTTGATTTACCTGCACCTGATAAGCCTACGATAACTGCGAAATCTCCCTTTTCAATATTCAAATTGATGTCTTTTAATCCTACATGACCATTTGGATAAACTTTATTGACATCTTTAAATTCAATTTGACTCATTTAAATAGCACCCTTCATTTATTACAAAGAAAGGGGTGAGACAGAATTGTTTATGAATTCGTTGTATCTTTAGCTTGTTGAAATTCTCTTTGCTAGGGTCTGCTCACACCCACAAGGACGACTAGAACTGAGAAAGCTTGTTTTATGTGCCATCTCAGTTCAGCCAGCTACTGCGAATTTGCTGAGTAGCCTCAAAAATATTATTTTCGACCTTGCTCCTCTTTGTCTTTTATTAATCTACAATGTTCATTAGTCTAAGTTTAGATATATTGTGATAATATTAAAGCTTCAATTTCGTTTAATGATGCTCTAATATTATTTCATATCTTGAACTTGTTTTTCATATTTTCTTACAATATCAAAGTCTGAATCTTTGGCATCTGTGTATCCTTCATGAGAATATACTTCACTGATGATTTTGTGACCTTCTTTTGTTTTTGCGATATCTTTAAATGCTTTTTTAAGTTTATCTTGGAATTCTTTATCTATATCTGGACGAACTGAGATTGTGTCATTTGGAATAGGTTCTGTTAACTTAATAATCTTAGTGTCTTTAAATACGTTAGATTGATCTTTTTTAACAATGTTACGTGCATCTTGGAATACTGCTGCCGCGTCAACATCACCATTGAGTAATGAAATAACCGCTTGGTCATGCCCTTTCACATTTACAATCTTCATATCTTTAGTAGCGTTAATGCTAGTCGCTTCTTTAAGTGTCGCAATTGGGAACGTGTAACCTGCTGTAGACGTTACATCTTGTAATGCGATTTTTTTACCTTTTAAGTCTTTTAAATCTTTAATTCCAGAATCTTTTTTGACCAAAATTTCTGATTTATAATCTTTAACTAATTTGTCTGAGTTAGACCCATCTTTGTTAACGCCATAACGTTGAGCTTGTAACAATAAATCTGCTGCTTTTTGATCATGTGCTAATGTGTATGCAGTTGGTGGTAAGAAACCTACGTCTACTTTTTTAGATTTCATCGCTTCTACGATTGTATTGTAGTTAGTTGATACAGATACTTTTACTGGGATGTCTAACTTTTCAGACAATAATTTTTCAAGTGGCTTTGCTTTCGCTTCAAGTGTGTCCGCGTTTTGAGATGGCACGAATTGCACTGTTAATTCTTTAGGTTTGTAACCATCTTTACCAGAATCAGAACCGCTGTCAGAACTTTTGTTGTTACTATCTAATGAGCTATTATTTCCACATGCTGCTGTAAAAATAATAACTGTTAAAGCTAGCACTAAAAGATACTTCATTTGCTTCATAACTGTAATGCCCCCGTTCGATATATAAATCGTGTAATTTGTCAATTCAATTGACAATATAAGATTAGCACAATATTAATTGAAATAGTATTTAATTAATGTCAAATTTATATAAAATACATTCATATCATTAAGATATTGTAAATTATTTCTAAAAAATCTTCTTAAAATCTATTTTGTATATCTTTTTTACTATAATTTTTTTCTATAAAGATAAATTTATTTTTGGAAATGAATAATGATTGATTATCACGCATACCTTATAATTATTAATAACTATCATTAATGAAAGGATGGTACTTATGACTCAACTTAGCTTTTATATCGTTAGTGATGTTCACGGCTACATATTCCCAACTGATTTTTCACAGACGAATCAACAAATACCTATGGGTTTGTTATATGCTAATCAACTTATCGAACAATCAAGCAAAAACGACGATATTTACTTCAAAATAGATAACGGGGATTTCTTACAAGGATCACCTTTATGCAATTATTTAGTTTCAGAGATACACACTAGCAAACCATTAACAGCGATATATAATCGATTGAATTTTAATTTGGGAACGATTGGTAACCATGAATTTAATTACGGCTTGCCTTATCTTAAAGACACACTTCACGACCTTAACCATCCAGTGCTATGTGCTAATATTTTAGATTCGAAACAGCAACCTTTTACAGGTGAAGACGTACATTATATTGAAAAAGAAGGTCTAACAATAGGCGTCATCGGTTTAACTACGCAATATATTCCCAACTGGGAACAACCTCACCATATCGAAGGTTTAACTTTCAAGAGTGCGATTGAAACACTTACCCAACTATTACCTAATGTCCGTGAAAAAGCTGACATCGTCGTCGTTTCATATCACGGTGGATTCGAATGTGATATAGATACAGAGGAACCAACTGAAGATTTAACTGGTGAGAATGAGGCTTCCGAAATTCTACGTCGCTTCCATGAAAGTATCGATGTCTTGATTACAGGTCACCAACATCGAGATATCGCGACAGTTAAGTATGAAACTGCCGTTATTCAACCTGGTACACGTGCAACACAAATAGGTAAAGTAACGCTAACGATTGACGACAATAATCATATTATTGATACGCAAAGCGAATTGTTACCTGTAGTGGGAGACTCAGAATTTAGTCTATTACCGGAAGATTCTAAGCTATTAACACATCTAGAAGACTGGCTAGATACTGAAATCACGACCTTACCTGAACCGATGTTAGTAGAAGATCAATTTGAGGCTCGAATTAAACCTCATCCACTTATTAATTTAATAAATGTTATGTTATTAGAGAAAAGTGGTGCTGATATTGCTAGCACAGCACTCTTCGACTCTGCAGCAGGATTTAATAAACGTATTACTATGCGCGATATCATCAATAATTATCCTTTTCCCAATACATTCCAAGTTTTAAAACTTACAGGTGCAGGTATTAAAGACGCTTTAGAAAAATCAGCAAGCTACTTCACGCTTAACGATAAAAATGAAATAACAATCAACGATGCATTTTTATATCCGAAACCACAACATTTTAACTACGACATGTATGGCGGTATCACTTATACCATTCATGTAAGAGAACCTATTGGTCAACGCGTAACTGATATTAAGGTTGGCAATGAACCACTTATCAGTGATAAAACTTATACCATTTGTGTCAACAACTATCGTGCTGCAGGCGGTGGTAATTATGACATGTTCGCTGAAGCACCTGTAGTTAAAGATATACAAGAAGAAGGCTCACAAATTTTAATCGATTTCGTTACTAATGGTGATTTGCACAATATACCTCAAGTTGTTAACTTTAAAGTCAAACAATAATTCTCTTCTCACACTATTTAAATAATGTAAAATATAAGTGTAAATATTCTCACTAGAAAAGGAGTTCATTATTATGAGTGAATTTTTAGCTGCCATTGTCGGAGGTATCTTTGCGCTAATTGGGACATTTTGGGGGATTAAATATCAAATCACTAAAGAGAAAGAAGAAAAACGTGAAGATTATAAAAATGATATTTTGAGTATGATAGATTTAACTGCTTATAAAGCATCTAAAATAAGTAAAATTCATTTAAGTGAAACCAATGCTCTAATAAACAAGCCGCAAACGTTAGAAAAATGCGCTGACGTGGAGGAACTTTTTGTAAAATTAGACGATCAAATCCAAGAATTATTGGGTACTATGAGTCACCATGAAGAAGAATCTAATAAACCTATTCGTGATTTGCTAAATTGCTATGAATCACTGGAGAATTATATCTCTAAATTTTCTATAGCTGCAAGAATCTATAATGATAAATACGAAACAAACTCTGACGATAAGCGCGTTATCATCGTGAGAACCAAAGAGAAATTAGATCGTAACATAAATACGTTCATAAATGATTTACGTCAATTTTCTAAACATCACTTCAATCACGATATGTACGAACCAACATTAAAATTCGAATCTGAATAACTATAATAGAACACCTCCAACATCGGTATAAAGATAAACTGACATTAGAGGTGTTTTCAATTTAACTATTATTCTTCAAATTGAATGTGTTTCTTTTCATAAAAATAATTAACTGCATTAATTAAAATACCTAAAATAATTATTCCCCCTGACACAAAGGTAATCATTAAATAAGGTAAACCGATTGATAATAAAATTGAACCGATAATGGCACCTAAAAAATTTGCCACATTAAAGATAGACGCCGCTAATGTACTCGCAAGTAATGGTGCTTCTTTGGCACTTAATATAATCTTACTATTTAATAACGGTGTCGTACCAAATGTTCCAAATCCAAATAAGAAACATATAATAATGGCTAAAATCGCATTATGCACAAAAGTGACAAATAATATGATAGTTAAAAATAGTAATAAAAACGTATAAAATAGATATTTTGTCAGTTTAGGTTCTGGCACATTTCCTGTGATTAAGTTGCCTAACACACCGCCTAACCCAAACATAAATAGACAAATTGTTAAGCCTACTATTTTAAAAGGTGCGAAGTCATGTATCATTGGTTCCATAAAAGTATATGTTGTGAATACGCCAGAATAATCAAAGACGATAATAGACATCACGATTAAAATGTGTGGATTTTTAAATACTTTTAATTCATTTTTTAAATTAGATTCTGTACTTAGAGATACATCTGGTACAAACTTCAACATACCTAGCATTGTAATAATCGCTAAACCAATCATAACGCCAAATACGGCTCTCCAATTCGCAAAGCCACCTAAGAATGATCCGAATGGCACACCAATCATAACCGCAATTGTTAATCCTGCTTGGACTAATGCGATGGCTTGCGGTTGTTTACCACGAGGTGCAACGGCTGCAGCCACACTCATACACACGCCAAAGAATGGTGCGTGCATTGAAGCTGATAACAATCTTGATAACAGCAATACTTGAAAATTAGGTGCCAACATTCCTACCACATTACTACCTATAAATATGGCAACTAAAATGGGTAATAAACGTTTGGCACGAACATTCATTGTGAATATACGCATAAATGGTCCAATTAACGCAACACTCACAGCATATACACTGATTAATAAACCTGCACTTGAAATAGACACTTTCATATCACTTGCGATTTGAGTTAGTAATCCCGTTACAACATACTCTGCCATTCCTACTGTAAATGTACCTAACATGAATATGAAGAACATCATTCTGTTACCTTTCATCATTGCTACCTTCTTTTTTGTCGCTCTCAAAAATAATACGAGTGCTATATTACAAAAAATTAGATAGCATGTGAAGAAGTTTGTTCAGATTTTTTATTTTCTTAAGTCAGTGTTCGCAAGTTTTCATATATTTTCATTGTATTAAAATTAAGACAATTTCAAGTATGTAGTATTTCGAAAACCTTCCATATATGTAACATTTTCAATCAAAATGTCGCTATGTTAATCTAACTAGCATAGGAGTGAAATGATGTCTGAATCCAAAAAAGATAAATCCAAACAACCACTTTGGGAACTCATAATTAATATTATCCTAGAACTATTTAGTGCGATCATTCGATTTTTCAAACATTTATTATCTTAACTTCTCAGGTGTTGACCTCTATTGCCTTAAGTTGTCGTTTAAATGTTTCTGATTCTTATTTATTTAAAGAAGATTATTAAAGCACTTGTTAAAGAAGTCCAAAAGCAGAAATGTGCGTAGTTAGTCATGCTCTTAATAAAATTGAAGCTACTCTAATTTCAACATTAACTTATATTACACTAGATGAAGTAAATCAAAACATCGTCACAAAATATCGTCTAAACGATTTAAACCAATGAGTTTTAACAAATAGCAAAACACTGTAATACAAGCCTTCAGGATGTCTTACTTCAGACAACCCGAAGGCTACTTTTTATATCTAATTTGACAAAAATACAAGTCTTTTTGACTAATATAATTGTCAAAATGACAAAGATAATGTAACATAAAAGCCAAGGAGTTGATGAATATTGCGAAATCGTCTTAAAGAATTACGTGCTCGCGATGGCTTCAATCAAACACAACTCGCTAAACAAGCCGGTATCTCTCGGCAAACAGTTTCTTTGATTGAACGTAATGATTTTATGCCGTCCATTTTAACAGCCGTTAAAATTGCGCGTATATTCAATGAACCAGTTGAAAATGTCTTTATATTTGAGGAGGGAGATTTATGAAAGTAAAACGCTATCTTATATTAATAGTAATTGGTGGCATTATTGGTGGTTTTGTGGGTTCTTCAATAGGAAGTATTAGTACTTTTCTATCAAATGTTAATTTTGCACATACCCATTTTGGGTTAATCATTTGTATCATTGCATCGCTAATTATCATCGGTCTTACATTTTATTTGTGGAAAGTTCAAAAAGATGCGCTTAAATTTAAAAATCAAAGTCTCAATTCTATTGAAGATGATGATGCTGATTTATTCGAAATGAAATCCAATTTAAACTTCAATAAATCTAGTATCATCACCTATATTCAATTAATCATAAGTTTTGTTGCGCTTTTATTAATCGTCTTTGGCCATGGTTCAAATATTGATGTATTGTACGCTATCATCCCTTATATGTTGACCATCATACCTTCAATAATGCTAGGCTTTTTCAATCGTCGTTTCGATTCACGTTATCCTAAAATAGGAGAAAAAAATTATACTGAAAAAACCTTAGCACTTTTGGATGAAGGTGAACGTCATATCGCTATAGTAAGTATGTATAAAAACTACGGAGTAAACTTAGTACTATTAATGATCGCAATTATATTTTTAGGTATCTTCTCTATTGATACTGGCTCAAATCAAACACTAGGGATACTATTCTTAATAATTATTTTCGCCTATAACAGTTTAGGTTATATGTTAAAAGTACGTAAATTTTACAAATCCTAGTTATTTATTAATTAATCTATATTATGATAAAAGCAACTAATCTTTAATCGAATTAAATCTAATACTAATCAACAGAAAGAGTGGTTTATTATGGAACATCTATTGCAAGTGCAAGATCTCAACAAGTCGTACAAGAAATCCAATTTCCATTTGAAAGATATTTCTTTAACACTTAAACCTGGCGAAGTTATTGGTTTAATTGGTAAGAATGGTTCAGGTAAATCAACATTGATTAATACATTAGTTGGTAACCGTTTTAAAGATTCTGGAGAGATTTCATTTTTTAATCAAGTTGTCTCTGATAAGGATCATGCATACAAAGAGCATATTGGCGTTGTATTCGATGACTTACGTGTGCCTGATAAACTCGAAATTAAAGATATGGATAAAGTTTTTGCGGATATTTTCAAAACCTGGAACAGTGATCGTTTCTTTGAAGTCATTCAGCGTTTCGAATTACCAACTAACGCTCAAATTAAAACATTCTCAAGAGGAATGCGTATGAAAGCAGCCTTAGCCATGGCTCTAGCGCATGATACAAAATTACTCATACTGGACGAAGCAACTGCTGGTATGGACGTATCAGGACGTGAAGAAGTCATTGAAATGTTGGAAGACTATATTTCAGAGGGTAATGGCATACTCATTTCATCTCATATTTCCGAAGATATAGAACATTTAGCTACAAAATTAATCTTTATGCGTGATGGTGAAATTGTACTTCAAGAAAGCAAGGAAGAATTGTTAAATCAATACGGTATTGTCGAAGTTGATGAGCATGATGATTTAGATATTCCACAAGACATCATCATTGCATCAAGAGTGAGACAAGGTCAACGCCAAATCTTAGTCAAGGATTGGTCTAGTGTGACAAACGCTAACCCACTTAACACTATTGATGACGCAACAAAATTAATTATGAGAGGTGATAAATAATGAAAGGTCTAATTTTAAGTAGTTTCTATGCATCTAAAAAATCACTTATCACATATTTAATTGTAGCTATTGTAGCAAGTTTCTTATTCGCTTTTATAAATCCAGCAATGGCATGTTTCTTACCAATGATTTTCTTATTGTCACCAGTGACTGATAACTTAAAGCGAGAAAAAGATTCTAAATGGATGTATTATATTTCAACATTGCCAACACATCGAAGTGCTTACATTAAAAGTTATTTCGCATTTTATGGCATACTCATCTTTATCGGATTAATTATTGGATTAATTGCAGTATTAGCGATACATCAGAATTTAATGTTAACACTTATTTCAGGTTTAGTAGGTATTGGTGCGGCAGGCACATATGCTATCATGTTCCCGTTAACATTTAAATTTGGTCCTGAAAATTCAAATGTCATCATGATTTCAACATCGGTTATCGTTCTTATTTTATTCTTTATTACTTACTTTGGTGTTATTATGTCTGCCATTGTACGTTCAGGTTCATTCTCTGATTTAGGAACAAATCCTACAGATATCCTTTTCATTAGTTTATATGCAATACTTGGTTTGATTTGTTTAGTGGCTTCTTATTTCATTTCAATAGCCATTTTCAACAAACAAGAACTGTAATTTTTTGAATAATAACATAGTTTAATATATTAATACTGGTTCTAAACACGAGGCATCAACTGCTATCAAGTGTTTGGAACCTTTTTCGTCTCTATTCTTACATGCGTCATTCCATCATTATAGGGTATGGATTACTAAAAGCTTTTAACAAAGGAGTCCTCATCTAATGGATATTCAAACTATCGAACACTATTTAAATATTGATTCATCAAAATATCATGAACCTTCACTTGAAGCACTCAATTATTATATTAAACGCTATATGTTGGCCGTTCCTTTTGAAAATATCAATGTCCAAAATGGCATGCCTGTTTCTGTAGAAATTAATGATTTGTATGATAAATTGATCAATCAGCATCGTGGTGGATTCTGTTACGAAATGAATCATTTCTTTGGGACTTACCTTGAAGAAAAAGGTTTCACCGTATATCGTATGTCTGCAACTGTTGAACAACCTAATGGCAATCGTAGTCCAGAAGGTTCACACATGTCACTTGTAGTTCCAATTAATGACGTATATTATGTCGCAGATGTAGGCTTTGGTGACTTACCTTTACAAGCCTTGCCTATTACAAATATAGATCCTACTCACCCCGTTACAGATATTACCGGTGAATTCCGAGCAATTTCAGAGCATGAAGGAACTTATAGCATTCAGAAACTCGAAGATGATAGTTGGATCACACGTTACGAGGCTCGTTTCCAACCTAAGCAAATAGAAGATTTTGAAGATATGATTCAATATAATTCACAACATCCAGATTCTATTTTTGTACAACAACTTATCGTTACTCAACCACAATCATTTGGACGTGCAACGATGTCCTCACACCATCTAACGCTAAGTAAACAAGATGGCAAAGATAAATATGATGTAACTTCAGATAACTACCGAAATATTTTAAAAGAATACTTTAATCTTGATGTTAAAATCAAACCACTAGAAGCATAATTTAATATGACCAGCAAGTTAATCTAGATTTAAGAGGTCTAATTATGACTAATATAGACATTATTGGTGCCAAACAAAATAACTTAAAAAATATAAATGTATCAATTCCGAAGCACCAATTAACAGTTTTTACAGGGCGTTCAGGTTCGGGTAAGTCTTCCCTAGTGTTCAATACTGTAGCTGCAGAATCTGAAAGATTGTTAAATGAAACATATTCAAGTTATGTGCAACATCAACTGACACAATATGAGAAACCAGACGTCGATCAAATTAAGCATCTTCCTGTCGCAATGATTATTAATCAGAAACGACTTGGAGGTAACTCTCGTTCAACTGTAGGTACAATTTCTGATATTTACGCGTCTGTCCGACTGCTATGGTCACGCATCGGCAAACCATTTGTCGGTTATTCAGATATCTTTTCTTTCAATAACCCTAAAGGTATGTGCGAAACATGTTCAGGACTAGGTTATGTTGAGGATATTGATTTAAATGAATTACTTGATTATGATAAATCACTTAATGAGGATGCGATTAAATTCCCTTCATTTAGACCTGATAGTTGGCGAGGTAAACGTTATTTATATACAGGTTTATTTGATAATGATAAGAAATTAAAGGATTATACGAAAGAAGAAATGGATACGCTTTTATACACCGAACCAACTAAATTAAAGAATCCACCATCAAATTGGCCTAGAACTGCTAAATTTGAAGGTCTTATTCATCGTTTCCGTCGTTCATTTTTACTCAATGATAATTTTGAAAAGAAACGTTTTAAAGAAGATATTGACCGTGTAGTATCGAAACATGATTGTCCTGATTGTCATGGACAACGTCTTAATGACACTGTATTAAGCTGTAAAATCAATGGCTTAAATATTGCAGAATTTACAAACCTACAAATCGATGAGGCGTTAGCCTTTTTAAGAAAAATAAAATCAGACAAAGCCCGTGTGATTATAGAGCCACTTAAGAAACAACTAGAAGCATTAAGTTATATTGGGTTGAATTATTTAACACTAGCGCGAGAAACAACTTCACTATCTGGTGGTGAGTCACAACGTATTAAACTCATTCGTCACCTTAATAGTCCTTTAAGCGACTTAGTCTATATTATTGATGAACCAAGTGTCGGACTACATCCAGAGGATATTCAGCGTATCAACGATATCATTCAATCCTTAAAAGATAAGGGCAACACAGTCCTCGTTGTAGAACATGATCCAGATGTTATCAAGACTGCTGATCACGTTATTGATTTAGGACCTTTAGCAGGAAAAAATGGCGGTGAAATTACATTTACTGGCTCTTATAATGAATTACTCAGTTCGGACACAAGTACTGGTCAGGCGTTGAACCGTCAGCATCAACTTAAAAAGACGCCACGTAAAGCGAAAGACATACTTCAAATTGCTAATATTAGTCGCAATAACTTACAAAATGTCTCAACTGAACTACCTAAGCATGCAATGACTGTTGTTACAGGTGTTGCAGGTTCAGGTAAAAGTTCACTCATCACTGCAGGATTTGAACGTGAACAAGAGGCTATCTTTATTGACCAGAAACCTGTCCATGCATCAAATCGTTCTAATCTACTTACTTATTTAGATATCTTTGATGATGTACGGAGTTTCTTTAGTCAACATACTGGTCTTAAGAAGAGTATGTTCAGCTATAATTCAGAAGGTGCCTGTCCGGAATGTCATGGTAAAGGGGTTTTAAAAACGGAACTTGCATTTATGCCAGACTTTTCACAAGTATGTGAATTATGTGGTGGTACAAGATATCGTCCAGAAGTGTTAGAAGCAAAAGTGGAAGGCTATTCTATTGCGGATATTTTAGCGTTAACCGTGGATGAAGCCATTGAGAAATTTAGCGACAGTCCAGGTATTACACGACCGCTTCAAGCATTAGCGGATACGGGATTAAACTATATGACTCTTGGACAATCATTAGATACCCTTTCAGGTGGTGAAATTCAACGTGTGAAACTAAGCCGTTACCTAACACAAGATGTGACCGATAAGATCTTTATTTTTGATGAGCCAACAACTGGGCTACATGAAGATGATTTACCAATTCTAATTGATTGCTTTAATCATCTTATTGAAGAAGGCAATACGGTTATCTTGATTGAACATAATTTAACGATGATGACTCAGGCCGATTGGTTAATTGACATTGGGCCTTATGCTGGAGATAAAGGTGGTCAATTACTTTATGCGGGTGAACCTGAAGGCATTTTTGACATCGACAATTCCGTAACCGCTAAACATTTAAATCGATATATTGGCCAATAAATAAACAAAACAAACACCCCCACATGCTGATTAGACATGTGGGGGCATAATTTTGCCATTATGAATTTTATCTACACTTATAGTAACTTGTGTTGGTGCAACAATTCTTCGATATAGGTACCTTTTATTTTCTTCAAGAAAGCGTTAAGAGCGAGTTTCTGTATTTTGTTATGTTCTGAGAGTTCTGATAGATTTTTACCATCATTAAGTTCATATAAGGCATCCATCAATATACGAAGATCGAATTCTGTTGCAACCACTTCAGGGACACCTCTATCTATGTCCAATAATTGGTATACTGCTTCCATAGCAGTCCTTACCGAATATTCAGTGGTAAATACAGTATCTCTTTCTGTTTCTGCAAAATTACCAATAAAGGCTATGTTGCGAGCATTTTCAGGCACGACAAGTGGTCTGTCCCCAACGGATCTAGGCATAAAATAAGAACAGATATATGGCATATAGACTGGTATCGTATTACATTGCGTTTTAGCGAGGTCTTCAATTTGATTGATAGGAACGCCCATATGATATAACCATTCTTGGCAAATTTCATTTCCACTGCATTCAGTGATAGGTTTATGGATGTAATCCCCATTTACGTTTGAATATAATGCATAGATCCAAACGCTCACCTCGTCTTCGGGTTGGCTTTTAAATTGTTGTTGACGATTAACAGTAAAACTCATTTGCCATTTAGAATCATTAACAGTAACAATACCACCTGTCACTGTCTTGCCGGCTAAAGGGTCTCGTTTACAAATTTGCTCGATTGTATTAATAATTGTCATGTTATTTGTCGTCGCGGTTGCTGATACAAACCAACTTTTGTCTGGTAAACGATGATAGAACTTTTCGGGACAACCAAACTCAGGGCTCTGTTTGGCAAGATTACGCCATAACGTCCAACTACCACCGATTTCTTTTGTAGGGGGTGCGGGTGTGTTGTTATCTCCATAAGTTGAACTTTCAGTGATACTACCATTCGTAACAAATACTAGATCATCTGGCATTAGAGGAATGATATCATCTTTACCTGAACGCTTAAGTTGAATTTCACGCGCAACCTTCTCTTTCGTTGTGATATCTACTTTGATATTCAACACTTGAACATCATATTGAAATTGCACACCGTGGGACTCTAAGTAAGCAATCATCGGAAGAACTAGTGATTCATATTGATTATATTTGGTGAACTTAAGGGCACTGAAATCTGCTAATCCTCCAATGTGATGTACAAAGCGCATTAAATATCGACGCATCTCCATTGCAGAATGCCATGGCTCAAATGCGAACATCGTTTTCCAATAGATCCAGAAATTCGAATGCAAAAAGTCATTTGAGAAGACATCCGTAATCTTCATATCGTTTAATGTCTCTTCTTTCATTAAACATAAATGAATGATTTCTTTAATGGCTTGTGACGTCAAAGTAAAATCACCATCAGTAGCTAACTGATGCCCCCTTTTCTCAATAACACGACAACGTGAGTAATTAGGGTCTTCTTTATTTAACCAATAAAACTCATCTAGAACGGAAGCATTATCCATTTCAAGTGACGGGATGGAGCGAAATAAATCCCACAAACATTCGAAATGGCTCTCCATTTCTCTTCCACCTCTCACAACATAGCCTTTCAAAGGAAGTTCATCTCCATCTAAACTTCCACCAGGTTTAGATAATTCTTCTAAAATATGGATTTTTGACCCATCCATTTGTCCGTCTCTAATCAAGAAACATGCAGCAGCTAGAGATGCTAATCCGGAACCAATAAGATAAGCTGATTTACGCTCTACATTTTCTGGTTTTTTAGGACGTGCAAATGCTTCATAATTTCCATTACTATAGTACATACGTATCACTTCCCAAGTTTTCATAGTTTTTAATTTTTAGATTGAAAAGTAGTAAACTATAAGTAATCTTAAAGAAATTAATCTACCCTTCGATAGTATTATAAAATGACGAGGGGCAAGAATTGTGCGTCACTTATGTGCGTTTGTAACATAAGCGACATTTTATTCAAACTGTCCGATATGAGGAGTGATTAAGTTGAACAAACAAGATTTACGCGTCCAAAAAACACATCAAGCCCTAATTACTTCATTTTCTGATTTACTACAAACTAAATCTTTTGAACAAATAACGGTTCAAGACTTATGTGCAAATGCAAATGTACGACGATCAACTTTTTATCGTCATTTTAATGATAAATATGACTTGTTAAATCACGTTGTCGGCACGTTGATTGATCATTTTAGAAAGTTATATTTACCAGACATTAATCCCGACAATCCTAGACAATTTTTTGAGAAATTGATGAGAGATGTTTTGACATTTATTCACGATAATAAAGACATTGTCCGCAGCGTTATAACACTCAATTTTTACGGCGAAGTTTATACTATTTTTTATGAACAAATCTATAAAGCAGTTCAAAAGCAAATTGAATTTGATCGACAGAGCGGTCAATTTTATGTAGATGTAACAATATATGGAGAATTTTTAACTGGAGGTATTTTGAGCGTCATCACGAATTGGATTCAACATGGACAACAACAATCGATTGATAAAGTGACGAAAGAAATTGTTAATATGATATGTGGCGCAAGAGAAGTACATTTGAAAAAACTGAGCTAAAACGCCTTTATTAAAGATATTTCATTATTTGAAAAATGTCGCCAAGATAAAAGCTTAGCGACATTTTTTCTAATTTAATTTATTGATTTAGAACCATTTCCATTTTTTATCAGCAGCTACACGTGGATACTGACTGCCTGGTAAGAAATCCCTATTATAATGAACATAGGCTTTACCTTTTCTATTGATAGCTAGATGCCATTTAGATTTATCTTTAGGTACAACATCATATAAATCTTTTTTTACATGATATGTCTTGCCATCTATCTCATGGTTTCCCTCAGTTAACACTTTCTTATATTCATATTTTTGACGATATTGTTTGATGATGTGATTACCTATTCTATTTCTATTGTATTTCGCCTTTACATCACCAAAGGGTTTCACATTCATTAGTGTTTCATTTAGACGTAATTGATCTTGCTTATTTGTCAGTGCAATATTATAGCCTTTATTACTTGTACCTGTCTTTAAGCCATCTGTACCAGGTAAATATAGTGGTTGCCCTTTTAAAGATAAATTCGTACTTTTAAAAGTATTTCCATTTTGAGTATCCCGTGGCAACTTAGATATTTGTAATATCTGAGGGTACTTCTTAATTAACGCTTGCATTAAAAGGTTCATATCTTTAGCGGTACTTTTAGGGTAATCTTGTTTCTTAAATTTTGAAGGTGCATATTGATCTAATAAACTATTCTGCGCACCTGCTGGATTGACAAAATTTGTATTAGCCATATTAAACGATTTAGCTCGTTCATTCATTGTGTTAGTAAATTTATTATTATCGCCACTTACTTTCTCACCTAATATCATTGCTGCGGCATTACTTGATGCTAAAGTGGTTTGTTTAATTAATTCTTCAATAGTATGCGTTTGACCTTGTTTCAATGATACTGATGATAGGTTTGGTAGGTTGGACATGGTAGCATACTTATTTGTAATTTTGACTTTGTCACTGAGCTTTAACTTCCCATTCTCAATCGCTTCATAAGTTAAATATAAGGTCATTATTTTAGACATAGAAGCAGGGTCAACCTGATTATTTCCCCGGTAATTATATAGAATTTGCCCTTGCTCAGTAGTAAGCATGACACCACTAGGCTGATATTTCGTACTAATACTACTTTTCTTTTCTTTATTAGCAATAGTTACTGGCGATTCACTCGCATCACTTATCGATGTATGTAATAACGAAATCGTAGTGATAATACCTATTCCTTTTACAAATTTACCAAACAAAATATCCCCTACTTTTTTAATATTAATAATGTTGTACAATACCTTTTATAACAATATTATAGGAATAATACAACTACATTCAAAATCATAATCACTTAACTATATTGTTGTTACTTACTATACATTTTGATATCCATTAAACTTTACTTGCTTTTTAATGAAAAATTGAAACTCTGAGAACTACCATAATACAATTCTCAGAGTTCGACTATGTCGTTTCAATTAAGGTTCGTCACATAGAAAGTAATTAAAATTATTTATAACCTTTCTCACCTTTAAAATAACTACGATCTTCTTTGCTATAAACTTTGTCTGGATTTACAAATGGTTTCAACTTGTATTTAAAGTCATATAGATTCAAACCATCGATAGCAATACGGTCTTGATAAACGCTATCTTCACCAATATCAGTAAAATTATTTGGACCTACCCCAGCTAAGAATTTAAATCCTGCTTTATTCTCTAGGTACTGATAGCCTGCTGAACCTCTATCTTGCGCACCATGAGGGAAAATAAATAAATCCGTTTTGCCAATAATTGGCGTTACTTCTTTCTTCCAACGTTCTGTATCTTTCACAATACGATCATATGAACTATTTGCAAAATCAATGTGCCCCCAAGAATGACTTGCGAATGTCCAACCATCGCGTTTCATTGCATTTGCAACTTTTATCGCTTGTTCTTTTCGCTTAGAGTAGTCTTTACTATCCAACTCATTCGTGCGATATCCGAGTACCCCATTGTATCCAGTTAAACCAACCACACCTTTTTGTCCATTCAATGAAAAATCTGGATGTTCTTTTACGAATTGATTTAGAATCGGAACAATATCATTCGATTCACTTTGAGTAACCTTACCATCTTTGTCTTTCGTTTCAGATACAACATGATTATATTTGTCTAATACTAAGCGATCTGCATAACCATTTCCTCTCATATATTCATAATAATTCATATCATCTATTGATAAAATTAACGGTTTCTTTCCTTTGGGCAACTTAAGTGATTTCTTTTTAATAGGTTTAGAATTGAAATCATATGCATCATGCGGATCAATCAATATGTAATGGTGCTTATATAATTCATCAAGTGAGCGTTTAAATTCTTCAACGGTAATCATCCAATCATTATTGCCTTTGGCTTGATTCGCTTCACCAGTAAACGCCACTTTAGGATCCGTAATTAAAGGATGGAAGAAAATATGTGCTACATCACCCTTATATTCAACCCAATCTTTTTGACCAGAACTACGCTTTTTCGCATAAATATTCTCTTTTTTATTATGCGTTTCTTCTTTAGCTTTTTTCTCTTGCGTTTGCGATGTCGATTGACAAGCACATAAAACAATGGCTATTAAAACAGTGAATACACTCAACAAATATTTTTTAATCATGTATTGGCTCCTTTATGTAAGAAAGTAATTTTATGCCGATTACTAAATATTATATAACATTTTTATACTATGCATAACATATCATTTATAACTTAACGGAATTTTTACATGAAATTAATTTTATTCAGTTTTAAATTATTTGTTTCTTCTTTTCGCGAGAAATTTCATACTTACATTAACTACAATCGCTAAAACGATTAAGCTTTTCAATATTAATTCGTAAATTGTTGGCATCGAAAATGTACTAATAAACACAAATATTAGTATAAGTACTATCGCAATTTTATCGTGAATATCTAATGTCATTATGTTCACCTTTAGCTTTAATATAATTTCTTATATAATTGTATTATACATATAAAAGGAAATGGATGTTTTGAGGAAATTATTAGCCTTGGCATTATGCAATTGCCAACTCATGGTTTTACTGTAAGAGTGTTATCTAATATGACCCAGGCAATTGAGGAGATTCTAAATACAGTTCAATCTTATATTGCGAATAAGTTATATGATCGACAAATAGACTTTTTAAGAAAATATTAATTAAGAAAACAGCTTATGGTGCACTTTGTGATGTGTACTATAAGCTGTTTTATATTATTCTTTAATTTTGAAAATGAACGATTGAGATGTGATTATATTTAATACTGCTTACTTGCATATAAATGCTTTTTCATCATACTATTCGGTATCGCCAAATATATAATTATATATGTCTTGTGATACTTGTTCGAAGTTATCGACGTTGAGTGACAGATAGAATTTCAGTTTAGGCTCTGTGCCTGATGGTCTTAAGGCAATAAACCCTTCTTTAAAGAGTATTCGAATCACATTCGCTTGTGGTAATGATATTGCTTCTTCCGTGTTGTCTTCTTTATAATTGCGTTTCAATGTCTCGTAATCTTCTACTGCAATGACTTTTAATCCTGCAATGACATCAGGAATATTACGTCTTAATTTATCCATTAAAGCGTTTATTTGCTGTTGTCCTTCTCTACCTTCAAAGACTTTAGACATCGGTTTATCCCGATATTGTCCTACTTCTCTATGAATCTCTTTTAATGCGTCGTGCAGTGTTTTGTCTTCATTTTTCAAAATAGAAGCATACTTAATGATTAATGGAACGATTTGAATGGCATCTTTGTCTCGCACGAAGTCGTCAGCTAAGTAACCATAGCTTTCTTCATAGGCAAATAAAAATGATTCTGTATCATCTAACTCACGAATGGCTTTAGCAATGTGTTTAAAGCCGATTAAGACTTCCTTCACAGTTACCTCATGTTGTTGTGCAAGACGTTTACCTAACTCACCACTTACAATAGATTGAATAACAACCGAATGATTCGGCACATTCGTGTATTCGAGCAGATATTTAATGAGTAATGCGCCAATTTCACTACCACCAAAGTAATATGTTTGACCATTTGTATCTCGTTCTACAAATCCCATGCGATCGACGTCTGGATCTGTCGCAATAATAAGGTTAGCCTCCAAGTCGTGTGCCTGTTGAATTGCTAAATCAAAGGCTTCTCGCTCTTCGGGATTCGCACTTTTAACGGAACTGAAATTTGGATCTAACTCACATTGCAATTCGACTAAGCTTACATTCTGAAAATTAAGATGCTTTAAAACGTCCGGAATAATCGGTACACCAGTACCATGCAAACTTGTATATACGACCTTCAAATCAGATTGTGGAATATCACCTATAAGATTTGTAATTTCATTTATGTAACTATCATAAACCGCTTCTTGTAAATCAAAGGTGTTCTTCTCAATAAGTTCTTGATTTAAGTCAATATTCAACTCAAGTGGATTACCTAAGTTATTGATATATTGAGCAACTTCTAATGAAGTATCCTCATCTAATTGCGCACCATCTGCACCATAAACTTTGATGCCGTTATAATCTTTAGGGTTATGGCTTGCTGTAATCATGATACCGGCAGATGTTTGCAAGTATCGGACAGCAAAAGATAGTTGTGGCGTTGTTTTATATACATCTGCCAGATAAACTTTAATGCCTTTCGAAGTCAAAATTTGCGTAATAATATGCGCGAATTCTGAAGATAAATGACGAATATCATAGTGAATGACAATTGAAGGATTATCTTCTTTATCTTTTAAGTAATTAGCAATTCCTAATGCCAGACGTTGTATGGTATAGCGATTTAAACGGCCTGGACCAAGTCCAAACTGGCCACGAATACCTGCAGTTCCAAAAGCTAATTCAGTTTCAAATCCTTGTTCTTGAAACGTTGTGGTCTGACTATCATAGAATGATGCTACAAGACTGTCATCTTTATATTTCATCCAATTGTCTTTCATTATATACTCCTTTCATACTTATACGGATGTCTTATTATTCTATTTCAGTATACTGGATATTTAAAAAAGTTTCATTTGATTAGAAGATAAGCATTATTTAGTTATCGTTGATGCTCAACGAATCAAACTCGCAATAAGTAACCCATAGTGATAATATACATTTATAAATTAATTCCATTGGCAACACCAACCCCCTCACTATTGCGTTAGTGAGGGGGTTTATGGTGTGTTAGACGATGTCGCTTATTTCTCTATTACTTACTGAAATTGATAGCTTTCATGACCTTTCGCAAAGGCTTCAATGGTATAAATCATAGAACCACCTTCTGAGTCGTTCTCAATGTCATTGGTACAAATGAGCAATTGGTTTGTTTCAGGAATAAATTGTGGATGTGTTGAACGTAACATTTTACCTTCATCACGCCCTGGCATTAAGATTTGACCAATAGGATATCCACGTTTGTTGAAGACTAGAACACGCCCTTGTCCATACATTGCTACGTATAAATTATCATCGCTATCAATACAAACTGAGTCTGGTCCTTCATGGCCAGTAAAGTAATATGGAATCGTTGCGCCAAACGGTGCAATTGTCACGCCATCGTCCTCTAATTGAATACGATGTAGTCGGTTAGTCGTTGTTTCTGTAACCCATAGTACTTTTTCATCCGTACTTAAAGCTACACCATTCGCTACTGAAATGTTCTGAATGACTGGTGTCACTGTCTTGAAGTCTGGTGAAACATAGTAAACGCCACCTTTAGGGTTGGTAGAATAGCCTCTGAAATCAGTGAAATAGAAACCACCTTTACTATCAAAGACCATGTCATCAATACAATATTCAGTATTGAGTTCCGAAATGATTTCTTCAAATTGTTCACCATGTTCATCTGTGGCGAAGATACCACCTGTTGACTCGAAATCGCCTAAATAACAAGTGAATAAACGTCCATCTTTATGTATTTTGACTGCAGCTGGATTTTGTTTTGTTGATTGAAACGCTGTTGAAACCTTTTTTGTGTCTATGTCGACTTTAAAGATTTTACCGCCAAACACTTCACATAAAAATAAATTATGATCTCTATCAAAGACAAGACCTTCAAGTTGAAGTCCTTCATCTGAAATTTTTAACCAAGGTTCTGCCGTTACCGTTTGTAATTCACTTTCAGAAATAATAGGTACTGCACTTTTTGATGCCCCAGTATATGTTAATTTTGGTAAAGATTGATTTGTCATAATTAACAATTCCTCCCTTTTCGAAAAGTATAATCTTAATTCATTATAATCCTTTAATTCACTTTCTACTTATCGTACTACATGTAATCGTTTTCAAAAAGTAATTGTACTTCTAACATAGGTCTGTTGTCCTATATTCAAAACCGAAATATTGAAAGTTATTGTAAATTTGGTAAAATAATATAATGTTGATTTTTATAAAAAGATAAATTATTGAATAACTAAATGATATGGCTTGCCTTTACGATAAATAAATTTTTAGAGGAGAATTAGAAAATGGATTATAGAGTGTTATTATATTACAAATACACAACAATTGATGACCCTGAAACATTTGCAGCTGAGCACTTAGAATTCTGCAAATCAAATAATTTAAAAGGTAGAATTTTAGTTTCTACAGAAGGTATCAATGGTACATTATCAGGTACGAAAGAAGATACTGATAAATATATCGAACATATGCATTCAGATGAGCGTTTCGCAGATATGACGTTCAAAATTGATGAAGCTGAAGGACATGCCTTCAAAAAAATGCACGTGCGTCCAAGAAATGAAATCGTTGCTTTAGGTTTAGAAGACGATGTTGATCCACGTGTTACAACTGGTAAATATTATTCACCTAGCGAATTTAAAGAAGCACTTGAAGATGAAGATACTGTCATCTTAGATGCTCGTAATGACTATGAATTTGACTTAGGTCACTTCCGCGGTGCCATTCGCCCTGATATCACACGCTTCAGAGACTTACCAGACTGGATTCGTGAGAACAAAGATCAATTAGATGGTAAAAACATCGTAACTTATTGTACAGGTGGTATTCGTTGCGAAAAATTCTCTGGTTGGTTAGTTAAAGAAGGCTTCGAAAATGTAGGACAACTACACGGTGGTATCGCAACTTACGGTAAAGATCCTGAAACTAAAGGTCAATATTGGGACGGTAAAATGTACGTCTTCGATGAACGTATTAGTGTTGACGTTAACCAAGTTGAGAAGACAGTTATCGGTAAAGAACACTTTGACGGTACACCTTGCGAACGTTATATTAACTGTTCAAATCCTGAATGTAACAAGCAAATTCTTGTTTCAGAAGAAAATGAAGACAAATATCTCGGTGCTTGTTCATATGACTGTGCCAAACATGAACGTAACCGTTATGTAGCTAAAAACAACATTAGCGATGAAGAATGGAATCGTCGTTTAGAAAACTTCAAAGACGTTCCAGAACATGCACATGCTTAATATCTAAATCATATCCCTTATGAGATTTAATTAGCTCATAAGGGATATTTTTTGGCTCTACGTCAAATCGGACTGATGAGTCC
>NZ_KV801087.1:0-6700 GCF_001810405.1 Staphylococcus sp. HMSC069D12 | reverse complement strand
GACATTTTGTAACAGTAAAAGGGACATTTTGTAAATCATGTCACTTATAATTCTTTTTTCTCTATTTAATAAGTGTTATAATACTTTCAAATATTATTTTAAAGGGGCATTTTGTAAATCATGTCACTTATAATATCGAGAGGAGTTTTGTATGTCTGGTGAAACAGTAGTATATAGAAATGAGATGAATTTAGTTCCATTAAGACGTTTTACAAGCACTGAAGTAGATTTATTCTTTACTCTATGTAATAAACTTAAAGAGCAAGACACAAGAAAAGTAACTATTCCTTTTGCAGAATTAAAATATTTAAGTAATTACTATACTCGTTCACAAGAACGTTTTATTAATGATTTAGAACATGTATACGATAAAATGCTTAACTTAACTTATATAGAACGTAATGGTAGATCATTTGAAAAATTTATTTTGTTCACTTCCTATAAAGTAGATTTAGATGAAGAATGTTTATCTATTAGTATTAATTCTGATTTAAAACATATTTTAAATTCTATAACTGCCGATTTTACAAAATTTGAGTTGAAGGAAATGACACATCTCAAATCCACCTATGCTAAAAATATGTTTAGGATACTTAAACAATACAAACATACTGGTTATGTAAAAATGAATTTAGATGATTTTAAAAATCGTCTAGATGTCCCAAAAACTTACCAAATGAATGATATAACTAAACGGGTATTAAAACCAATAGTTAATGAACTATCTCAGATTTTCAATAATCTACATATCAATAAAATTAAAGCGAAAAAAGGACGTAAAATAGAATGGTTAGAGTTTACTTTTGATGCTGAGAAACGCATTCATAGTAAGCGACAACCCAAAATGGCGAATGTAGCCCAACCCAAACAATATATCAGTCGTGAGAAAACGCCAAAATGGCTACATGAACGAAATCAAAGTAATACAACTAGAGAAATGACCGAAGAAGAAAAAGCACTATTAAAAGAACAACAACAAGCATTTAGACAACAATTAGAACTAGATTGGGAAGATTAGAAAGTTTACAAAAGATAACATGAAAGATATACTGAAGTTAACAAACAGACAGATACATCATTAGATGTGAAAACCCCAGCATGCCGACCAAAGCATATGCTGGGGTTTCTTTTTTATCGTTTATGTTCTTGATTTAATAAATTAAAGAACACGCCCAACAATAATTGGACATACGATATACTTCATAACAAACAGAACGACAATCATTAGATGTGGCACCTCCTTTCTGCACAGGAAGTGCTCTCCAATTATAACAAAATCCCTATGACCTGTATGCGTGCATACAATATACAAGCATACAGTATGCACGCATATTGTATGTAACATCTAAATACGATATATCAATTACAGGTAAACAAGTTTATTAGTTAACTAGTATACGCATGAATAATAATTTGTGTAATTTACACTTGTGTAAACTGAATAAAGATACAAACCGATTATTCATGAAAAGTGATGAAAACGCATCAGATCAATGATGTATAAAACCTGCATAAACGATAATCATAAGCAAAAGGCTTAAACGTTGATTTAATAACGTTTAAGCCTTTAGTTATAGTTAACATAATTAACTCTTATAGGTAGTTAGTTTGTATATCCTAGTCATCTTTATTTTCTTTTTTATTATCTTTTTCGATTTTTTTATCTATAAAGAAGAAACAGATAATTATAATAAAATAAATAGCAAAGAAAATAGTTTTGCCATATGGAATATGAAAAATAGCGATAAAAATTATTGAATACACGCTCAATGTTATCAAACAAATATTTAATAATAAGTTATACTTTTTTAATTTATTTTTTTTCATTTTTAATTATTTCCCCTTTTTTATTATGGGATGTTCATATTTAGATATGTCTTGAAAGCACTTTTTCCTTTTTTGGTTAAATTAAGACATCGATTAATTTCACTTTTTTCAATCCAAGATAATTCAATCATTTTTTCAGTTATTTTTAACGCAATAGGTCCTGCCATATGATTTTTTCTCTCAGTCCAATCTATATGTTTAGGAATAGGTTTAAAGTACATACTCTTTTCTGTTTCAATTCCTATTTTTTTTAACCAAGTCTTCCCTTCTTGAGTTAATTTATAAAAATTTTCTTCTTCTTTAATATAATTATTTTCTATCAAAGATTCAGTAAACTTAACCCCTATTTTTCCGGCAATATGACCATAACAAGTACGCATATATGATAATTTTTCTTTTTTTGTTGTTTCTTTTAACGACTTACTACTCATAGGTGGAGATATGACAGACAAAGCTTGGATTGCATCAACAACTTTATCATTATCAATTTTATAATAACGATGTCGTCCCTGAGTATTTACTGAGATTAAATTGGCTTCTACTAATTTTAAAAGATGCTCACTAGCTGTTTGAGGTTTTATACCAGCTAATTTAGCTAATTCTCCAGCTGAAAGAGATATACCACTAGATAATTCAATTAACATAGTTAAACGTGTTTTATGTCCAATGAGGAGAATATTATCAGCAAAATTTTCATACATATAATACATCCTTTCTATTAGTACAATTTAATCATACCCATATAATATTTCGGTGTTGAACGAAATATTATATGGGTATGATTAAATTAGTTAAATGAGGAGGTATGATAGATGTATTCTTCCAAGTATTTCGATCATTTAGTTGTTTTCACAGCAGGAATAGGAATGTTTTTATCACCCTGGATAGTGGCATTATCAATGTCGCATTACCCACTTTATCAAAATACTTTAATGTTGATACTTCTTTTATTACTTGGAGTGTTACACTATATACTTTATTATTAACAGGCACAATTATAATATTTGGGAGACTAAGCGATAAATACAGTCGTTTAAATATATATAGTTTAGGATTAACTATTTTTTTAATAGCTTCTATTTTATGCGGTTTTTCAAACAACGTCATACAATTAATCGTTTTTCGTGGTTTACAAGGTATAGGTGCAGCAATGTTACAAGGAACTGCTACGGCTATTATTACTACAACCATTCCTGAAAATAGACAAGGTTCTGCGTTAGGAACGTTAAGTATTCTATTAGGAATAGGTCCTGTTTTAGGTCCAAGTATTGGAGGTCTTTTAATATCTGTAGGTAATTGGAGATGGATATTTTGGATCAATATTCCCTTTATATTTATCGGTTTAATCGGCTGTTTATTTTTAAAAAGATATATTAAAGAGCAAAAAAGTACGTCTATCCATTTAGATATACGTGGAAATTCATTATTATTTCTATCTATCTTTTGTTTATTAATAAGTTTAACATCTTGGTCTTATCACTCAATTTTTAATATATCAGTATATGGCAATTTCCTAATCTTTATTGTTTCTTTTTGCCTATTTATTATATGGGAGTTAAAAACAAATCATCCTATCATCGATTTACGTTTATTCAAGAATGTATCATTTTCATCTCCAATATTTGCAATATTTGTATTTGGAGGTACAGCATCTTTAGGTTTTATAATTCCTCCATATATTTTAGAAAAGATTAATCATCTTTCATCTTGGCAAATAGGATTAGTTAACCTTACTTCTCCTTTAGGATTAGTACTTACTTCAAAAATATCTGGTAAATTAATTTCTCGCATTGGCAATATTGTATTAATGACTACAGGACTAATTATTATGATTGTGGCATATACAAGCCTAGGATTATTACAATATATATTAAATCCAGTGACAATAAGCTTATTATTACTAATATATGGTATAGGAGGAGGTTTTTTCCTACCGTCTAATACTTCAGCAATAATGGGAACTGTATCTCAAGATATGCAAGGTACTGCTGGAGCTACACAAAGAATGGTTCAAAATATAGGTATTGCTTTTTATACAGCAGTTACTTCATTATTTATCAGTAATTCATCAAATTCAGATAAACTCATAGAAGGGTCAAGTCATGCATGGTTATTTGCATCAATAACACTCTTTTTAGCATTATTACCTTTTTTATTAAAAATATTAAAGACTAAATATGAACCTAATTAATATATTTATAACAAATAATACTTCTTTTTCTTTATTAATAGTGGCTATCAATTAGCCACTATTTTTTCGTCAGAAAAAATCATAAGGGGATTGGGGAGTATCCCCAACAAGCAGGCGACGCTACCACGTTAGTGGCTAGCAAAGCCAATGCTTGCCAAACCACTATATTACTTGATGAAATTTAGATTATCATATAATCTAAATTTATATTAAGTAATATCTTTCGTAGAAAGCGTGGTGGGATGTATGAGCGAACAAAATCATTTTGTGGCTAGCGACGAAACTGTTGGGCAAAACCATAAACCCAACCGTAAGGAGCCGAAACAAATTAGTTTTCGTGTGAGCGAATCCGAATATTTAAAGTTAAAGCAGTCAGCTGAAACTTTAAATATGAGTGTGCCTGCTTTCGTTAAGGAAAAGGGCACAAGGCAGTCGATTGGTCGCACCTAAATTTGATAAAGAAACGCGACAATCGATTGCGAAAGATTTAAGTCGATTAGGGGCGAATGCCAATCAAATTGCGAAATATTGTCATCAACATCAATATGATGCTCCGAATTATAGCGCATTAGAACGTAATATTAATGAATTACGTGAAAGGTTGGATGACATATGGCAACAACTAAATTAAGTGCGACGAAATCAACGTCACGTGCCATCAATTACGCTGAAAAACGGGCTGAAGAAAAAAGTGGCTTAAACTGCGACATAGACTATGCCAAAAGTAGTTTTAAAGCCACACGTGAACTCTATGGTAAAACAGGGGGTAATGAAGGCCATGTCATTATTCAGTCATTCAAACCAGGCGAAGTAACCCCAGAACAATGTAATCAACTAGGTTTAGAATTAGCTGAAAAATTCGCACCTAATCATCAAGTCGCTGTCTATACACACAACGATACGGACCATGTACACAATCATATTGTGATTAATTCAATTGATCTTGAGACAGGGAAGAAATTTAACAACAATAAACAAGCCTTACGTGATTTAAGAGACTTTAATGACGACGTATGTCGTGAACATGGCTTAAGCGTGCCAGAAAAAGATACAGCACGCTTACGTTATACACAAACAGAAAAAGCGATTGCTGACCCTAATACAAAATCAACCGCCCAATATTCATGGAAAGATGAAATACGTGAAGCAATCGACCAATCAACAGCCACAAATATGGACGAATTCAAAGACCATTTAAGTCAATATGGCATTGAAATTGCACGAGTTACACCTAAGAGTATTACCTATCGACATCTAGCTGAAGATAAAAAAGTCCGTGGCCGTCGATTAGGTGAAGACTATAACAAAGGGGGCATAGAAGATGGCTTTGAAAGACAAATACAACGACAACAGCAAGAACGAGAAGATGACAACGACATCCAGCCAAAACGACCAACTTCAAACCGTGATGAACCAACTCAACGAGATACAGGCGTCACTCAATCAGATTGGGATAAATTCGCCCAAGACACAAATGAGCTTAAGCGTCGCCGACAAGCTGCAGAGTCAGCAAGACTTGCTGATGAAAAGGCTCGAAGAGATCGAGAAGAGAGAGAACGAGCGAAACAAGCGTCACGAACAATTATTGACAACGATAGAGACCATGGCCTTGAACTTTAATCAAGCCACAGAAACAACACAAAAAAGATTTATTAGCGTTGCAAAACACTATGTGGAACGTATTAATAACGATAACTTAAAACAAGATTTTCAATCAGCAATCCAACAAGAATTAGAAGATGTGAAATCACAGACACAAAATTTAGTTAAACAGTTTCAAAATCATCAATCAGACTTACAAAAAGCACATGATGATTATAAAAAAACGCTTGATGAGCGTATCGAAACAAACGAAATAGCAATAAAACAATATGATCAAGCATTCAATCGTTTAACTAAAGGGATTACAGCCATGTTTTTCATCGTTGCCTTAGTAATGATTACTTTTGTAGTCTTAAGTCCATTAGGCGACCTATTAGGCGTACAACATTTTTATGATTGGATTAACCACGTCTTAAAAACAGGTCATTCAGCATGGCGTTATCTAATTGTGACGCTTTATCTGGCCCCTTACATATTATTTAGTTTGCTTATATATGCCATTTTAAAGGCGTATGAGCGACTTTAACCTTAGTCAGTATTAAAAACCTATAACTTATCATGAAAAACGCTGCATACGGTTTAAATTAGTTTAGAAATGGAATTAAACATTTTTTATAAGGAGATCCGAAATGCTTATATTTTTGTTTATTTTAATGAGTGGACTTTTAAGTTATTACTTGATTAATCGTTCAAACAAAAAGAAATGACGCTATTATGCCGAGAAAATTTATTGTGCATTGAGAAGAACCCTTAATTAAACTGTTTCGACGAATGTCGGTATAGCGTGAGCTATAAAACCGACGAGTCGACAGTTTTAGGGTTTATTAAGGGTTCAGAGGCTCAATGTCAATAAAGCAATTGGAATAAGCAATAAGTAAATGATTTTTATTAATCAAAACCAATCATAAAATATGATTGGTTTCCTTTTTGTTTTTTTGAATTTTGAGGGGCAAATTGCCCCGAACTTTTTAATATCTTTTTATAAATCTTTTTAAAACCTTTTTAGGCACCTTTTGAGCCTTAGAGCCACAATGGATTTGGAATGCTAAAAGGGACATTTTGTAACAGTAAAAGGGACAT
>NZ_KV801086.1:0-1332 GCF_001810405.1 Staphylococcus sp. HMSC069D12 | reverse complement strand
GGGGGATTGGGGGTTTACCCCAACAAGCAGGCGTGCAGCCACGAATTGAGCTTTAGCGAATGATATGGCTAGCAAAGCCAGTGCTTGCCAAACCAAAATGGCACAATTGTGAAATGAGAAAATTTTTGACGAGCAAAGCGAAAATGATAGCCACTTCAGTGGCGATTGGTGCCGGTTTTAAGTTGGATTAATTCCAACTTAACAACCAATCCAAATCATTAAAGCGATATCGTGAAGTCAAAAAGCAATTATTTCACAATTGTGCCATTTAAGGTGGGTTGGTTTTGACTTTATATAACTTTGTTCTGCGAGTGTGAACGAGTAGATCCAAAGTTATATATAAAAATGGACTAGGAAAACCTAGTCCATTCGTCTTTAGAAAAAAGCCTGTCATGACTGTACTGTTCATTTCGTACAGTAGGCTTTTTTTATATTTTAAATTAATGTTATACTAATCTTTGAAAGAATAGTACTCAGATAATGCGTTTTCTTGTTTTTCAATATCCTCTTGCTCAAAGTTCCCAAATTCGAGTAAGAGGTATTTTTGTTTTTGGTCATCGCCTCTCATCAGTAGTTCTGGGTTTAGCATTAATGCTCCAGTTCTTCTTTTAATTATATTTCCTTCTTCGAGCAACTTTAATGTTGTTATTACTGTTTGCTTACTTGTCTCTGTTGCTTGGACTAATTCTTTTACTGTTGCTATTAAAGTATTATTACTCCATTGGATATTATCTAATATATAATTTACAACTTGGAATTTTTTTCCCACCAATTAAATCCATCATACTTATTAACTGAATTAAATATGCTTTATGAAAGTTCCCAGACGTTTGTTTTCGGTATAGCTTATCTACCTCTATAACTTCTCCACTTTGTTCGTCTATGAGCCTCTGAGTGCCTTTATAGACTGTTCCATATCTTTCTTTCATTGTTTATCACTCCTTTTTTATATGATTCCATTATTTACCTAAAAAGTCAAATAAAATTAGACCATAAGGTACTGAAAATTAGACCGTAAGGTACTGAAAATTAGACCGTCTAAATCCTTTATAAAGGTTGATATATCAATTCATATTAAGAATTTAAGTAGTTAAATCTTCTTTTCTATATAAAGCGTCGGAGCATATCAGGGGGTTATCTAACGTAAATGCTACCCTTCGGCTCGCTATCGCTCGGCATTGACGTCAGATACTGCACCCCCTGAAACCCCATGCTCCAACAGCAAAAAGGGAAACTTTTTGGCTGCTTTTCCGACGCTTATTCACTTCGTTCATATTTATATAGAAAAGAAGTGAATGCGTTTATGGCTAGCATTTTGAAGGGGGATTGGGG
>NZ_KV801085.1:0-83939 GCF_001810405.1 Staphylococcus sp. HMSC069D12 | reverse complement strand
TGACATATTGTCATTCAGTTTTCAATGTTCATTTTTTAAAAAAACCAACTTCTTAATCATATAACTTTCATTTAACAAAGTCAATAACTTTTGTTGATTACTTTTAATATTTTAAGTCATCTCAATTTGTTTTGCAATGGTAACTTTTACACCATCGAAACAAACTTTATAAAGAATTAACATCCGTTTTTGACGACTTTTATATAATATCAAGATAAAAGTATTACGTCAACACTTTTTTGAACTAAATTTTAAATAAAATATGGTTCGGTTGGATGTGTTACCCACAAGAAAACATTGTATCAGATTCAAGATATTTTGCAATAGAAAAAAAGCATGGAATTTAAAATTCCATGCGTCGATTTTACACTAAATCTTTCTTTATTTTTTAATTGTAGATGCTATCACTTTTTGGGCGATAGATGTGTAGATTTTTCCTAAACGATCATCTGCTTGATAAATAGAGGGTGAGAAATCTTTAGGATTCCAAGTAGGTTGTTCTAATGGTAGTTCTCCTAATAACTGAGTATTTAATTCATCTGCTAGTTTACGTCCTCCGCCTTTACCAAAGACATATTCTTTATTACCTGTTTCTTTACTTTCAAAATAACTCATATTTTCGATAACACCGAGAATAGAGTGCTCGGTATGTTTTGCCATTGCCCCTGCTCTAGCCGCAACAAATGCTGCAGTAGGATGCGGTGTCGTTACAATTATCTCTTTACTACTTGGCAGCATTGAATGTACATCTAAAGCTACATCCCCTGTTCCTGGAGGTAAGTCTAATAGTAAGTAATCAAGTTCTCCCCATTTCACTTCTACAAAGAAATTGGTTAACATTTTCCCTAACATAGGTCCACGCCATATTACTGGTGCATTCTCTTCTACAAAAAAGGCCATTGATATAACTTTCACTCCATGACGTTCTACTGGAATAATCTCTTTTCCTTGAACTCCTGGTTTCTCATCAATACCCATCATATCTGGAACACTAAAACCATAAATATCCGCATCAACTAAACCAACACGTTTACCTTCGCGGGCTAAGGCTACTGCTAAATTTACTGCTACTGTAGATTTACCTACACCGCCTTTTCCTGAAGCGATCGCTATAAATTCTACAGGATTGTCTTTAGATAAAAGCCCTTCAATGGTCTTAGGTTGTTCTTCTTTCTTACCAGTATATTGCTCAACCGTTTCGGAAGGTAATTCTTCAAATCTTATGCCAACAGTATTAGCACCATTATCTTTAAGCGCTTTAACTATTGCCATTTGTAAATCTAATTGCGGTTGTCCGCCTAATTGTGCCATTGCCACTTTGACACTAACATGCTCTATTTCATCTTTAATAGTTACTTCTACAATACCGTCTGTCTCTTTAAGTGGTACATCTATAATTGGATCTTTTAATGCTCCAACTATTTCTTTCACTTGATCTACCGTTAACAATGAAAATCCCCCTTATTATTCTTTATACCTCTATAATATCAAATATTAATATGTATTGACTTTCTAAATTAGTATATATTTTTTAAATGTATAAAAAAAGAAGTTAGCTCACTATTTGTTGGCTAACTTCTATCAATATGAGAATTACATATCCCGTGTATTTTTTGAATTTTTATTATAGTGTCTTTCCTATTTGATGAATAAAGAGAAAATAAAACCAATAATTACAAGACCAGTTACTATTGCAAACGATAAATCTACACCAGCTGCAACACTCTGTCTTTGTAATATTTCATGGTTCGAACTTGCTGAAGAACCAGTGCTTAGTATTTTTGCACCAATACTCATGAAAGTGACCATTAAAGCTGTTCCTAGAGAGCCGGCCATAACACGACCGAAGTTCATGATGGCAGTACCATGTGATATATCTTCATTTCTAAGTGCATTGATGCCTGCAGTATTGATAGGCATCATTAATAATGAAACTGCAAACATTCTTATAGCATAAACAACAACTAACATAGTGTATGATGAATCATATTTCAAGAAACTTAAAGATGCCGTTGTTGCGATAAGAATAATGAAACCAATTAAAATTAAAAGTCTAGGCCCATACTTATCATATATTTTACCTGTATAAACAGACATTATACCGTTTAAAATTGCTCCGGGCATAATGACCAATCCAGACATAAATGCGCTCAACCCAAGTCCATTTTGAACAAACAAAGGAATTAAGAGGGCTGGACCTACCATTGACATCATTACAATCATTGAGGTTATAGTACTGAAAGTGAATATTTTGCTTTTAAAAACTCTGAGGTTTAACAAGGGATTAGTGATACTTAACTGTCTTCTAATAAATGTGATAACTATTAGAAGACCAATAAAGGCAGAGATTATAACAATTGGATTAGTGAACCCCAAATTACCTGCGCTACTGAACGCATAAAGCATTAATCCGAATCCTAATGTTGAATAAACAACTGATCTTTTATCTAACGCTGTCTTTTTAGTTTCGTTATAACTAGATAGCGTGATAGCACCAAATATATATCCTACAAGCGTAATGCCTACAACTATAATAAAAGGCACTCTCCAACTTGTATTATCAATAATTAACCCAGAAAACGTAGGACCTATTGCTGGAGCAAATTGTATGACCAAACCAGCCAATCCCATTGCAAATCCACGTTTCTCTTTTGAAAATAATGTAAACAATGTGAACTGCATGAGTGGCATAATAATTCCGGCACCGATTGCTTGTATCACTCTGGCAAACATTAGGACACCAAAACTAGGTGCAATGGCAGCTACAATTGAACCAACTAAGAAAATTCCCATTGAAACTAAATATAATGGTTTTGTTTTTATTCGATCCATCAGATAGGCAGTTAAAGGAATCATAGTTCCATTAACAAGCATAAAGCCCGTTACTAACCATTGAGCAGTATTTTCAGATGTATTTAATTCGCTCATAATGTGTGGCAAAGCCGTATTTAGTAAAGTTTGATTTAAAATAGCGATAAATGCACTTAATAGCATTACCGCTACGATGAGGTTCCGTTTTTTTGTGGATACTTCTATATTCGCCATATAAAAACTCCTTTTATTTCATACATATTTTTATATTCAACCAAACTTTAGTATGCCAAGCAAACTAAATGCTTCCTATTTCTTATTATTAAGGTTCTCACTATCTGGATAAAATATAATTTTAAATATATATAACAATCCTATGATGACTGAAATAACCCAAAAATCAATCTCGATATAAACGTAATGTATGTGAATAATAAAATAGAAGAGTATCGTAGTAACAACGTATGAAATCAAGTGGTACAAACTGCCATTAAAATATGGATTATTGGGCAATTGTTTTCTAAAATAATCCATTAAATGTTCAATGGCAAATAAAATGAAGTAACCAAAAACAATATAGCTACCATAATAAACTAAATTATCTACTAAATTTTTATTGTAGGTAAAATAACCTAGCTTAAAAAAAATTAGAATTCGACTTAATCCAAATAAACCAAATCCTAAAAACATTAAAAAAATAGCACCTGAAATGATAAAGATAGTGAGGACAAGTAAAGTTGATAAAATATTTTTATAATTGTTTTTTAAAAATTTCACCTTTCTGTCCTCCTTTTTATACACGGTCATTTTATCATTAATAAATCACGATATAAAATTTAAAGTACGTTAGTCTAAAACTTTATTATTCTTCAATTATATTTCATTTGAATGATTAAACACTCTATACATCGGATCTATTAAGCGTTGACCACATAATAATGAGAAGAATAGCGACTAATGAAACTGCAAATAATATATTGTAAAAATGCCCATCCATGATTCCAACTGACATAGCATAGAAATATCCCATTACAGTTGAACCTATTGATGAACCTAAATTTTTAGTTAAAGCATAGAAAGACATCATTTTCTTCATATGTCTAGGATCTGTTTCTTCTTGAACGATGACACTGTCCTTTGTATAAACAAATCCAAAACTTAAGCCAGCAAGAATTACTGTTGCTGCTATTAATAATGGTACTTTGAGACCAAACATGAGTATGATACTGCTAATCAATAATAATGTAAAAGCACTAATATATAATGCTTTTCGAGTTAAGTTCTCTTCTACCTTTGCTAAGTTAAAATTTAAAACTAACCAAGCTACTGACAGTGGGAATATAACCAAACCACTTTGAAGTGGTGAAAGATGTAAGTGATCTTGTAAGTAGATTGGAATGTATAAATTGTATCCCATTAAAGACATAGCTATTAATAAATCTGTTACAAACACTAGTGAAACTGAACGATTAAACTCTGAAATTGGGATAAATGGATTTTTTATTTTACTCTCAAATTTAAATAAAATAAGGATAAAAATGAAAGCTAACATCAATGAAATAATATTTAATACTACTGATGACTTATACAATAAACCAAACATAAATAATCCTATAAATATGTAAAAGAAAGAAAGTCCCTTAACATCGAAGCTTGAGGATTTAACTTCTGATTCATCTGGAAAATGAAAAGTAATAAATGCAAGTATAATTGCAATAACTGCTATTGGAATGTTTATAAAAAATAACCAATGCCATGTTGCAAACTCTAAAATTGCCCCACCTAATAACGGTCCAATAATACTTGAAATTCCCCAGACACTTCCTACTATTCCCATAATTTTGTATCTAAATGGTATTTCAAATGCTAATTTTGGAACAATTTGAGTCAGCGACATCATAACTCCTGCTCCCAATCCTTGAACGATTCTAGAGATAATAAGCATTATAAATGTGCTACTCATTCCTGACATTAAACTACCAATACCAAATAAAAACACGCCTACCATTGCAATATATAATATTTTAAATCTTGTTAATAATTCACCAACAATAGGATTCGCAACTACAAGCGCTATGAAATAAACAGTAAATACTAATGATATAGATGCACCAGCGTTTAAATCAGTTCTTATAGTGGGCATCGCTAATGAGATAATTGAGCTTTCTATTGCAGCCATAAACATAGTTAAAACTAAAGTTACGACGATACCTAATGATTTAAAGTTCATGAACATTATTCCTCCTAAATAAATTTCAGATTCTTTAATAGGATAATCAACATTTTATTTTATATGCAATAGAATGATTACTTTAAATAAAAAATAAGACTGATGACCGATAAAATCATCAACCTTATTTTGAATTCTCTATATAAAATAAAGTATTGCTATTAAATGAAACATTGAAGCGATTACGATAAAAATATGCCAAATCATATGGAAGTATGGACGGTTTTTTTGGGCATAAAACCAAGCACCAATAGTGTAAGATAAGCCTCCTAGTACAATGAATAAGATAAATAACCAAGATGTACGCATAATGATAATAGGTAGAAAAATAATACCAACCCATCCCATTACTAAATAGACAATCAAACTTAATTTAGGATTCACATTAACAGAAATGGACTTATACAAAATTCCCCAAATTGTAGTACCCCAAAGTAATATGAATACAAACCAACCAATCCATCCTCCTACTACAGTTAATAAAACTGGCGTATAAGTTCCTGAAATAGCAACATAAATCATACTATGATCAATAATTCTTAAAATATATTTGTGAGCAGTATTATTTTTCATTGCATGATAAATAGTTGAAGAGATAAACATCATAAAAATACTAATTACAAATATAGAAATACTAACTGAGCTTAACGTTCCATGTGCTATATAACTATGAACTGCAGCATATGGTAGTAAAAGAAGTGTAAGTAACGCAGCTACACCATGTGAAACTGAGTTACCAATTTCTTCACCGAAAGATAGAGGAATGATGTCTTTAAATGATTCGACAACAGTACCTTTTGCATTCTTAGTTGAGTTAGACATCTGGCCCCACCACCTTTTAAATTAAATTCAAACGTTCTAAATCTGACGTAGCAGTTTCAACACTATCTTTACCTTCTTTATTTTTAAGTGGCGAAAATTCATCTTCTCTATTAACTTGCAACGTTACAAAACTTGTTGCATATCTAAAAATATCAAAGTAAAACAATTCAAATTTTAATGTTGGTTTTTCAACAACTCCAAAATCTTCATCTAATTGCTTTAATTTTTTCACTGCTAAGTGATATGGTAAATCATTATTTACTGCTTGTTTAATAAATGCAACTTTAAAGGCATGAATTCCAATGTTTGCATTATCAAACGTATTAGCGACCGCTTCATCCAATTCAGAATACTCAAGAACCGTGTCCTTACTATTTTGGTTTACTAATCGTCCGACACTTTCACCATCTTTAGGTTGAATTGATTTAGAAGTTACATCACAATCATTTACCACTGTAAACCCAGCAAATAATGGATCTAATACTTTAACTAATACGTTATCAATGTTATTTAAGAAAATAAATTTCACACCATCAGATGCCATTTTATCTAAGTAACCATTTTTTTCTAATGATTTAAATACACCACCATTTCCGTTTGGCGTCTCCATTATATATCCCTGTTCATTAAGTACCAATTGCCCAGTTTCACTTAATGCGACCATGTTTTCTTGTTTAAAGAAATGTACATTATCAGGTTTATAACCAAAATAATCATGTTGTTCAAAGTACGATAACGTTTCTTCATGATTGATATCACTAGTCATGATATACCAATTGATTAAATGACCAGTTTCCTTTTTAAGTTTAAGTAATTGTCGTGCTTGTAATTCAAACAAACTAACTCCTTTTATTTCAAATGAACCTTTTGGCCCTTTATAACCTAAACGCGTCCCTTGACCACCAGCCATTAATAAAACTGCAAATTCACCGTTTCGTATTGCTTCTATGCCTTTTTGTTCATATTTAGCACTTTCTTGATTAGTCAATTCAGTCTTGCGTAGATATTTTACTTCTGAAACAGATGACACATCAGAAATTGATTGACGGTTAACATATAAATCTTGAAATAATTGTTGAATACTTTCTAAATTTAATTCATTCACTCTCGATTCTAATTTTTCTTTTTCATTACTGCTCATTAACTTTTCATATTCACTCAAATGTTCTTGATTATATTTCTTTAATTGATTTTGATCTAACATTTTAACTCTCCTTGTAATTAATTCAATATGTATTCATACTCTCATTATTTGATAGTTACCCTAAAATGGACTGACTTATATATTTTAATAAATGACTAATAGAGGTTTGAAATAATATGTATAATGCACCAATACTTAATGCAGTAGCCAGTGATACATCGACTAAGCCACCAGTTTTAAAGGTAAACGGGAACTTAATAGTAAGAGGAATAGGATAAAGTAACTTTACTCCCCTTGGCGTTAACATATCTAGTATAACATGAGAGGCCATACCACCGATAATAGAAACCAAATAGTAAGTAGGAGTTTGAATCAAATTAAGGAGAAATATAATGATACCTATAAATAACAAAGAGTGAGTGAATGTCCTATGACCGAATAACAGCCTAATAATTAAACTAAGCAATTTTAATTTTCTACCAATTTTACTACCAGTGTGACAAATGTCTGGTAATAAACTTGAAACTATAGATAAACATATTACTGTAACAGTTGAGAACAAATCTGTTTGAAAGTGTTCGGTTGTTAATGCACCTACTAGTAACCCAGCAGATACGTGAGTTTTGCCTGTCATAAACCTTCTCCTTTATAGAGAACATTTTAACATAAATCACTCTAAAATACGAACATATTTTCGGTGTTAGCTAAATAGTGTATCACAAAATTTAAAAAGTATATCATTAATACTTGAAAACGATTACACAATGATATATGATATAGACATAAATAACATAAAGGATGTGTTCTTTAATGGCAATGACTGTTAAGAAAGATAATAATGAAGTTAGAATTCAATGGAGAGTAGCTGATATCAAAATCCCTACTAGTGAAATTAAAAATATTTCACAAGACCAAGAAATTCATGCCGTTCCAGATTTAGATTCTAAAAATATTTCACGTATCGGTTCTACCTTTGGTAAAACTAATAGAGTGCTTATTGATACAGATGATCATGAATACATTATTTATACGCACAACGACCAAAAGGTTTATAACGAATTAACTAAATAATAACAATATACATTTTTCATTCGCAAAGTTATAAAAAAACTGTCAACTTCCGCTATGTAGTTGACAGTTTTTTAATCTAAAATAATAAATACTGTATTACTTTGTATTTTTCTCAATATTAATTAAACTACACTTAGATAGGGAGGTTAAAATTATGTTTGTTGTTACAAATAGAATTACCGTAAAAAAAGGATTTGCAGAAAAAATGGCGCCAAGATTCACTAAAGGTGGAAAAATTGAAACATTGCAAGGTTTTCATAAAATTGAAGTTTGGAAAGTAGTACGAGATCATGAAAGTGAAGACATGTATGTAAATACATGGTGGGAGACTGAAAAAGACTTTGAAGCTTGGACTAAAAGCGATGCATTTAAAGAAGCACATCAAAACAGAGACAAAACATCGTCTGAATCTTCACCGGTGATTAGCAGTGAAATTGTTAAAGCTACGGTGTTATCTATATTAAATTAAAAAATGGCAATGAAGTATAGATAGGAATTGTTTATTTCAACATTTCTAACCTCTAACTTCATTGCCTTTACTATTTTATAATAATAAATGAGCCATTAACGCTATAATTGGTAAAGTGATTGCAGTTCTAATTAGGAAAATCATAAATAATTTACCTAAACTTACTGGTATTTTAGAACCTAATATTACACCACCAACTTCTGATAAATATATTAATTGAGAAATACTTAAGGCACCAATTACAAATCTTGTAATCTCACTGTGCGCATTAGCAATTAATATAGAAGGTAAGAACATATCTGCAAAACCAATCAATAATGTTTCAGAGGCTTTAGCCGCTTCTGGTATTTGCAATAATTCAAGAATTGGAATAAAAGGTTGACCAATAATTGCAAATACTGGCGTATAATTAGCTATCATAGTCGCAAGCGTTCCGATGCTCATAACGACTGGAAGGATAACAAACCACATATCTATTACAGTTTTTAAACCGGATTTCCAAAACTCTTTAAACCCTGGTGCTTTCAATCCAACAATAGTTGCCTCTTCAAAACCATGTCCCAGTGCCGTTTTACCTTCAGGTAGTTTTTCTAATCTAGTATTCTCAGAAACTTCTTTAGTAAATTCATCAGGTATTTTGTTTAATGGCCAAATACGTGGCATGATCATTGCAGCAACAAAACATGAAATAATTACAGTTAAATAAAATGCAAAAAATTTATGTTGTAATCCCACAGTTTCTGCAATAACGATAGCAAAAGTAATTGAAACGACACTAAACGTAGTAGAAATCACTATGGATTCCCGTCTAGAGTATATGCCTCTTTCATACTGACGACTTGTTATTAGGACACCTACAGTTCCATCACCAATAAACGAAGCTAAATTATCTACTGTAGATCGCCCTGGTAATGTGAATAATGGTCTCATAATTTGTCTAAATAAGGGGCCTAAAAATTCTAATAAACCATATTCCATTAAAAAAGGTAAGAATAGTGCAGCAAATAAAAATACTGCAACCAATGTAGGTAAAAGATCATAAAACACTAAACCACCAGTATCCTCTGAATAAATAACCTTTGAACCAAGTTTAAAATAGGTCATCCATACAAAGACGACGGCTAATAATCTTAATGTCATCCAGACTGGACCAACTTTAAATGCACTATCTAATAATCCGCCTGGTTTAACTTTATTTTTAAAAATTGTCGAATATAGTACTGTTAATATTGCAGACAATGTAATAATTAAAATTATAATAATTGGCATTGCATCACCAAGTAGACCTTTTAGCCAATTTGCTAAAAAGGCTACAGGTAATGTAGTTTGTTTCTCACCATCTTGTATAACTGGTACTGGAATTAAGAAAAGTATAATTCCAATAATAGACATAGTTATGAATTTCGCTCTACCTTTGGCAATCTGTTGCTTTGAGTAACCTTCCACCACTAACAACCTCTTTCTTTCTCATTATTGATGCTTTTATATTCATTGATTATGTAAATATATTAAGTAAAACAGCGAACTTTTATATAAATATAAGAATATATGCATTTTTATAAATAGTATGTTAAATACTATATATCATTTTTAATTGATATGCAATATAAAAAGAGCTAATTTTCATCATAAATATGAGAATAATTAGCTCTTAAATTTCATTAAATTCGTCTTAATAAAAATAAGAAATATGGCACCCCAATGATAGCAATTATTACACCCACAGGTATATCTAATGGTGGATGAATTCCTCTCGCTAACCCATCACTGAACAAGATTAAAATTGAACCTATACAACCAGACATAATTACAACATGGAAGTAACGCTGACCTACAATAGATCTAGCGATATGTGGTGCAATTAGGCCTAGAAAACTTATACCGCCTACTACTGAAATTGAGGCACCAGCCAGCATAACCGACAAAATAAGTAAGATCATTTTGAGTCTTTGTACTCTTGCACCAAGCGCCGTAGCAATATTTTCTCCTAAATTTAAAATATCTAATTGATAACTTAAACATAATACGAGTGGTAAAGTTATAACAAACCAGGGTATGATTGAATAGAAATTTTCAATAGTATGACCATATAAACTCCCTGTCAACCAAACTAACGCATTATTTGCATCCATAGGGTTTCTAATAAGTAAAAATTGAACTACAGCGGTACATATAGCACCGATAGCTAACCCAATTAAAGCTAAAGTTGAGCCTTTAATATTATATTTAGCAATTAAAAATGACAAAATCAAACTAATAAATAATGCACCTATGAACGAACCAATAGGTAGTACTAATAGCGGTGCTGAAGGAAATAGCATAATTACTATAATAGCTGCCAAACTTGCGCCTTTAGTTATACCTATAACATCAGGAGATGCTAGTGGGTTTCTAACTACCCCTTGAATCACCGCTCCAGAAATGGCCAAACTACTTCCTACAACTAAACCTAGTAACGTTCTTGGAATTCGGTACTCGTTTAATATAAAATCATCAAATTTTAGAATTCCATGAATTGCTTTCAAAGGACTGTACATTGTTGAACCAACACATAAACTTACAAATATGCTTACAATTAAGCAGATGATTACAACAGTGTAACGAATAGATAATTGTCGTTTTGTCATATTCGTTTCACCCCTTTTAAAGTTATTAATAGGAAGTAAATTGCCCCAACAAATGAAGTGACAATACCAACTGGAGATTCGTAAGGAAATGTAATAAGTCTACTTAACATATCTGATAGTAATAATAAATCGGCACCTATCAAAAAAGTTAAAGGCACCATTAAGAAGTAATCTTTACTTATATAACGTTTAACTATATGAGGGACGATTAAACCAATGAATCCAATCGGTCCAGCTATTGAAACAGATGCACCTGCTAATACAATTACAAGTATACCTATTACAATTCTAATCAATTGTGTCTTTTGTCCCAATCCTTTCGCTATGTCGTCCCCTAATTCCATAATGGTTAATTGACGTCCCAATAACATAGTTAAAATAAGTGATAATATTAACCAAGGCATAATCGACAATACTGCAGTCCATTTCAATCCATTAAGAGATCCTACCAACCAAAACATAACAGTAGTATTAGAATCTTCATTTAGTATTATGATACCTTGCGTTAAACTACTGAAAAATAAATGAATTGCCATTCCAGCAAGAGCTAATTTAATTGGCGTTATTTTTTTCGTTGAACCAGATAGTATATATACAGTTAGACCGCCAATAAATGCCCCTAAGAAGGCTAAATATGTTGCATGGTTACCTAGTGAAGGTATTAATATCGTCACTAATACTATTACAAATGATGCACCGGAATTAACACCAAATATTTGTGGAGACGCTAATGGATTCCTAGTAATCGCTTGCATTAAGAGGCCAGCTAAGGCTAACGCACCGCCAATTAATAACCCACCAATCATTCTTGGCATTCTTACATTATGAATTAGAAATGTTTGTTTATTATTTATAGATGTAAAAAAGTATTCAAAAATATGTTTAGCATGAATTTCAGACGAGCCAATCGCTAAATTAAAATAAGCAAAAATAAAAAGAAAGCACCCACTCACAATAAATGTGAGTGCAGTGCGTCTCTTATTTGCTTTGTCTAAAGCAGATTGACTATCAGTAGATCTAATAGTCATTTTTTGCCACCTTACTTTTCTTTATCTTTTTTTGAAATTTCTACAAGTTCTTTAGCCATTTCTTCAGAAGATACTAACCCTCGAGCTCTTGCCCAAGTATCACGACTAACGATACTTACACGATTATGTTTAACCGCATCTAATGTGTCCCAAACCGGATCTTTTTTCATTTCTTGATATGATGGTTCTTTAGGACTTGCTCCATCAGTCATTATAAACATACGTTCAGGATTAACGTCTTTTAACGTTTCTGCATTAAGTTGTAAATAAGGTCCTTGTAAATATTTGCTTAACCCTTTAGTGACGTCTTTATTTAATGCTTCTTTAAAGCCAAGTTGACTTAAGAATTGACCTACATAAGATTCACTTGGATGAGCTAATAATCCAGATTTAGACGCTACAGCTGGTAATACTTTTTCATTTTTATCAAATTGAATTTCATCTTTATATTTTGCAAGTTTTTCTTTATGCTCTTCTAAACGTTTCTTACCTTCATCTTCTTTATTTAAAGCTTTGGCAATTGTTTTAAAAGCTTCTATATTATCATTATAATCTCCATCAAAACTTTTTAATTCAATTGTTGGAGCAATTTTACTTAATTCTTTATAAATACCTTTGTGTCTGTTACTATCTGCAATAATTAAATCTGGTTTTAATTTACTGATTTCTTCTAAGTTGGGTTGTTTACGAGCACCAACAGATTTATAATCTCCAATTTTTTCTTTTAATGGTTTAATAATACGATCTGGTTTGTTGTCATCAGCAACCCCAACAGGTTTAACATTTAGTGCCGCTAAAGCATCTACAAATGAAAATTCCAACGCTACGACACGTTTAGCATCTTTAGGAACTTTAGTTGTGCCTAATTCGTGTTTAATTTTAATAGAATCTTTCGATGACGATTTATTACCTGAATCACCTGAACCATTATTGCTAACATTACCACAAGCAGTAACTAAAACTAATGTAAATAATAATGCGACTATACCTGCAAACTTAAAGCCTTTCATGATTTCACTCCTTAATATGTATAGGTTTACAATACATAGTTTATTGATAACGATTATCAATGTCAATACGATTTAGTGTATTTTTTAATTTTTTTATAAAAATAGATTAGAATTTTAATTATTAATGGATTTTACCTAGAAATGATAAAATAAAAAGCCATTAATCAGAATAAATTCAAAATTAAAGGCTAATATTTATTAAAGTTTATATGATTATTAATAACTACAAAGAATTGATTAACATTTTTTATTAATCAATAATGGAGAATTGACCATTTTACTATTCAAAGAGTGAATATATTTATCCTTAAAATAGTGTTTTGTCATGTGGTTATGATACATTACTTGAGAAAGCGCCTCATACTCCATAGCAAATTCTATAATATCACCAACTTTATAGTAATCTTGATTGTTTAAATTAATCATTAGATGATCACTTGATGCACCAACAATGCTAACATCATTCTTAATAGGTTTAATTTTATTTACGTCTGTGTCAACATAGCCAATATCTACAATCGCTTGTAAGTAGCATTGGTTATTATCAGATAGACGTGGTTTAACCTCTAAAATTTCCGCTTCTACTGTAATTGCATTTTGAAATAGCATTGGTATAGATTGATTTGTTGTAGTATCTATTCCTCTAAATAATGCCTCACCTATTCGTAACTCATTAATCTTACCCAAATCATTGTACATTAATTGTGGTATCATACTTGAGTTTCCACCTGATACAACTTTTAATCTAAACCCTAAATTATATTCAATAGCATCAACGAATTGATTTATCTTTAATATATCTTCTTCAGTTGGAGCCGAAGACTTGAAACACATAAAGTTAAATGCAATACCTATTAATTGAATATGAGTCATTTTGATGATTTCTTCAATATAATTTAGTACATCATAAGTTATAACCCCTTCACGTCTATCCTTCCAATCTATCATTAACATAATTTGATGTTTTTGATTTAACTGTTTAGCAATGTCATTTATCTCTCTAATTGACTCAATTTCAGTTTGTATACTCATTTTCACTGATTTAATCAGTTGAGTATAATGTTTTTTAGATGTTGGTCTTAGTAAAAGATAATCGCATTGCCCCTTGAAATCTTCATTTATATTTTCAAGTCTTGATTCTGCAAAATGGGTGAACCCTGATTGAATTAATGTTTCGATAATTCGATTATCACCAGCTACACATTTAATTACTGGGGTTAAATGTATATCATTATTTTCTAATAACGCTCTTAGTGCATCTGCATTATATTCAATTTTAGATAAGTTTATATTGATTTGAGCCAATTATCTCACCTCATCTCTAATTGGATTATCAAGTTCGATATTTAAATATTTTTTCACTCTATTGCTCATACGCATGCGTAATAATGCCTTAACAGTAATCTTTGAACCAAAGAGCACATCTTTTAAAGCTTGAGCATGTGGTTTATTATCACTTATTGCTAATTTAACTTCATTTTGAACTAGAGTGAACAATTCTTCTTCAGTTACAAATTCCGTTTTTGAAAAGTGATGAATTAATTCAGCTAACTGATTCTGAATAACAGCATGCTGAAATTTCGCAATAACTTCTTCAATTGAATCTGCCAATAAACTTTGATTGGACACGTTGATATTTTTCAGTTTATGAGTAAGTGTATTTAAATCAATTCGAGACCCACCTAAATCACGCACAATAAAATTCATTTGATAATTAGGTCCTAAATTAACTATAGTGTTTTGCATATGCGCTTCTAAAGCTATGCCATACTCTTGAATTAAATTGATTAAAGGCGTAATAAGTTGTCGACTATAATTTTGAATAAAGGTTAATATACCTCTATTATTTAACTCACCATTAATCCATTCGATATAACTATCAACTGTAATATGTCGATCAATTGGATTAGGATTAACCAATGCACCAGTAACAATAGTCACCCCATTGTTTGCAATATAAGGTGTTTCTCTGACAATGCATGCTAACTGTCTAGCATCCTCGTCATTTGTTTTCGCACATAAACCATAAGGTTCTATTGCAACATTTAGTTGTGGATATTGATTTAATACATTTTGTAAAGCGCTACTTAATTTAGGTCCGTCTACCGTTGTAACACTTGAAACTGTTCTGACAGCACTCGTTGCTTGTACATTGACAGGTAATTTTATATGATATGGCTTATTGATGAGTGCCATCGTCCTAAATGATAGTGTTGCTTTCGAATCGACATCAAATGGTGTTGTTAATAAAAACTTATTAGCAATCCAATTCGCAAACTTATCGTAGATAGTATGGTTGTATTGCCATGGATGTACTAATATCACAAAATAGTCTTCTAACGAAATATGAATAGACTGTGCATATTTTCTAATTCTTATTTGATATTCAGGTATTACTTTCTTCAATATGAAATCTTCATCATTATCTATACACGTAGCTTGTGCACAGTCTTTATGGATTAACATAATTTTTAGCGGTATTACTTTTTCAAACTCAGGTGAATACATTTTAACTTCATCCATAGTTAATGGTAGTTTCGTTTTAGTAAGTGGATGTGTAGGATGACCTTCTAATACTAAGCTTTCTGAGTATAGCAAATCATTGATTTCATTCGCGTCACTCAAATGTTGTAACCATGCAAAAAAATTTAAAGTTGTTGGCATACCAGAAAATTGCATACTAGATTGCACATTATGTTGACGTTGATAAAATTGTTTATAAATTTCAACAAAACTATCTCTACTATGTATTATTTCATCTATTAATTGCTGATGTATATTAATGTCAAAATGATTACTTAATATTTCTAATAAAGCTTCTACTGTTGGTACTTCCATTATATTAGCACCACATTGATATGCAATTGGTCCTACAAATTCATACCTTGACATTACACTGTTATGATTAAAGTGAGTAGAAAGTATACATCCATGATATTGTATATCTAATTGATCATCTTTAGTTGTAATAATAGTTTGTTCTTTCCAAATGCCTTCTTTTATTAAAGCATTTAAAATACGATATTGTATATTAGTATCCGCATTTTGCCATGCGTTTAGAATCATACTTTACTCCTCCAATTTAATTGGTCTTTGAATTATATATGCAATAAATGCAATTACAAAAGTAAATATTCCCATTGTGATAAATGTATTAATAGGTCCCATTATTTCTGATAATGTTGTTAATATTAAACTACCTAAAGGAATCATCCCTCTATCCATCATGACGATACTTAATATTTTTCCTCGATGCTCTGATGCTATATCCTCTTGAAAATATATACGATTTGATGTTCTAGCTAATTGACCAAATAAACCTACAAGTGACATGCAGATAAACATAAATATAATGTTATGCATAATGACACCTACAAGCGCTAATCCAAATAGACAAGAACTTAAATAATACATTTGCACAGTGGTGAACTTTTTCAAAATTATGGGTAGTATAAGTGTTGCAATCATACCACCTACAGCACAAAAGGTCATTGACACACCAAAGATTTCCGAGCGACCAGGAAAGAGATTATGTACTAATACTGGTACTAGTGCAGTATACGAAAAACCAGTAGCCATGATAATCAATGACGTAATAAATATTTTTGAGGCCTGCATATTATTCTTAAAGTATTCCCACACAACCGTAAATGAAAACCCTTTGTTAGCTTTATTTGTCTCACCAACTGTCTTGAAAGTTAATGGTAAACACAATAGAACAGCAATGAAGTAACACATTGATTGCACTAGAAAAGTAAACGGTGCATGGTATATTGAGAGTATCAATCCTGCGATTGCCGGACCTATTGAGCGACATATGTTTATGATAAAAGAATGATATGAAACGGCTTGGCTTGTATTTAAATGTACAGATAAATCGGGCAATACAGCTTGTCTTATTGGTGTTTCCGTCGCATTGATCATACCTCGAAGTGTGGCATAAATAAGGATGATAATAATCGGCACTTGTTCTAACAAAAAGGTACAAACACATAGTGTGCTTGTCACTAAAAATGAAGATGAAATGGTAAATTTCAATAATTTTCCTCTATCAAATTTATCAGCTATAGCGCCAGCCCAGACACTTAGTAACAAAATTGGTACGAGTCGGCAACAATTAACCAATCCCAAATAGACTGCGTTATGATAACTAGTAAGTACATACCAATTCAAGCCAATTTGTCCTATCCAATTCCCTAGAAATAATAAAAAGGAACTAGAGAAGAAAAATTTCGCCACAGTATTCCACCTACTTATTTATAATAAACTTTATAATTGATAATGAATATCATTATCGATATTATGGATTATACAAATGATTTAGATTTTTGTAAAATGAATTTGAGGTGCAATATGGATAATTTAATTTCAATAGACAATATAGATTTACATTTAACTGATGAAGAATTAGGAGCTTTATCGTTTTTAAAGCAAGAAATGCCTCATTTAGTAAACTACATTAAAAATGAATTGCTCGTTGCACGAGATAAAATTTCTCAACGCTTAATTACATCCCTTTACAGAGAAAATTTAGTCAACGCTAAATCAAATAGTACCTTTGTCTCGTCATGTGATATTAAAAACTTTCCAATAAATGGAGAACACCAAATTATGCGCGTGCATTTTCCCGAAAGCGATAAATATTTATTCGCAAAAGTTTCCGGAACTCATGCATTTGGCCGTGTAGATGTTGAAGGTCCATTTTATTATTGTGATAGTGATGGTAGACAATGTGTTCGTATACTTCATCCTAATGAAGTATTAGCTGATATCTTAAAGGAAAATCCAGAGCTTGATAATGAGGCAAGTTCTCAATTCAAAGCGGATATGGAAAACAGTGTTGCAAATATGGCGTTAGCACTTGCATATCAAGCATATGAGATGCAACATTCAAATGAACCTTTATTGGAAATAATTCTTAATGAGCAAGATAGTTATTTGCGTTCAGAGCAGGCAGTTATAGAGGGACATCCGCTTCATCCTGGAGCTAAATTGCGTAAAGGCCTTAATGCTAATGAGAATATTAAATATAGTTCAGAATACAATAAAGAAATTCATTTAAAGTGTGTACTTATTCACCAAAGTGTCGCTAGAATACAATCTTTATCGTTTACTTATAATGCTGAATTAGAAGCGCAATTTCCAGAACTATATAGCCAAATTAAAACTGAGTGTGATAACTTGAGTAATTTGAGTGAATATCATTTAATGATTGTTCATCCTTGGCAGTTAGATAATGTATTATTAAGTCAATACGAAGAGGAAATAAATAATAATTTAATGATTCCACTAAAGATAGAAATACCTTATTACGCTGGTTTATCTTTTAGAACTTTAATGCCAAAATTCCCAAGCACGTTGCCACATATTAAGTTATCTACCAATGTACATATTACTGGTGAAATTAGAACTTTATCTGAACAAACAACTCACAATGGTCCTTTAGTAACTCAAATCTTAAATGACATTTTAAAGCAAGATAAAGATTTCACTCATTATAGAGTTGGTATTTTAAATGAATTTGCTGGTATTCACTTTTATAATATAAATGACGAAGAAACTATTCAAACAGATCGAAGTGAGCAATTAGGAACGCTCTTTAGGGACAATGTGTACAATCTAACTGAAAAAGATAGTATTCCTATGATTCCTTCAAGTTTAGTGGTTAATTATAAATATAATGAAGAACCACCAATTATTAGTTTAATTCAACGTTATAAACATCATTACGACAAATCAAATCTTGATATCGCAGCTCAAGAATGGTTGTCAGATTACATTTCTCAATTGTTAGGCATAGTGATTCCTTTATATGCTAAATATGGCATTGCACTTGAAGCCCATTTACAAAATTCAATTGCAACGTTTAACGCTGATGGACGATTAAATACTATTTATATTCGTGATTTTGAAGGCTTACGTATTGATGAACAATTTTTAAATGAATCTGGATATACGACAAATCATTTTCACGAAAAATCTAGAATCTTGACCGATTCTAAAACAACAGTATTTAATAAAGTCTTTTACTCGACAGTTCAAAATCACATAGGTGAACTTATATTAACTGTTTCAAAATTCATTGAGGATGAAGAATTTGAATCTAAACTGTGGGATAGCGTAAGCGAAATTATTCATAACATTTTAAATAGCTTAACGAATATTAATACAAGCCACATTTCAGAAATTAAACAAATTATATTTGATAGAGACATTGATTATAAATGCGTGACAACGATGCGTTTAGAAGATGAAGCACATCACTATACTTATATTAAAGTAAGTAATCCACTACATGGTTAAACGATATTAGAAATCAAAGCTTAATTCTAAAATAAAAAACCCTTTAGGCTATATAAACCTAAAGGGTTAAATCTATTATTATTGTAATCCTGATCTTTCAGAGTTGTTGTTATTATTATTGTTGTTTTTTTCGTTTTTTTGTTGCCATTCTTTTTTAGTCATAACATCATCAACTTGCATGTTAACTTCTACAACTTGTAAGCCAGTGATATATTTAACTTGCTCTTTTACTAATTCAGTAACTTTACGGAAGATTTTTGGTGCTGATTCACCATATTCTAAGATTACTTTTAAGTCGATTGCTGCTTGTTTTTCGCCAACTTCAACAGAAACACCAGTAGTTACATTGTTGCCACTAGAGAATGCATTAGTAAAGTTATCAGCGAAACCGCCTTTCATATCTAAGATACCTTTAACTTCACGAGCTGCGATTCCAGCAATTTTTTCTACAACTTCATCTGAGAAAGTTAATTTGTTTTCAAATTGTTGTTGTTCATTTTGTTCTCTGTATTGTTCTGCTTGTTTTTGCTGTTCTTCTCTTTCTTTTTCATTAACTCCAGTTTGATTATTGTAAGCTTGTTTAGCTTTGTTATTGTTATCTACTGACATATTACATTCTCCTTTATAATTGAATTTTTTTATTATTTAGTTCTTAAATAAATTATTTAACTCCATCTATTTAAGAAATTCATGAAATCCTGTGTACGGTCTTTAATATACCCAACACCAATTCCGATTAAACATAAAACGATAACCAAAATTGTTTTCCAAAACCCTAAAGTTAGGAATAAGATTGCTATAATTAAAAATGCAAAGAAACCAATGATACGCCATTTATATGATTTAATGAAGTCAATGATTTGTTGACTTGCATCTTGTCCATTTTGATTATTATTATCAGCCATGTTATCCCTCCCTTACAGAACACGTTGTCCAGCAGTTTTTTGATCTCTGACATTTACTTCAAGTTTTCTCACTGGTAATTCAGTAAAATGTTCTACATTATGCTTAATGTCTGAACGAATACTTTCAGTTAGTGACTTAACTTGTACATCATTTGGTACTAAGAAGTCAGCCTTGATATCAATGTAAGATTTGCTTTTCTTATTATAAAGCTTCGCTACAACATTAGGTTGTCTTACTTGATCGTATTTAGTAAGTGTATCGTAAGCTGATTTTTCAACTGCTTTACGAGATACATAAATATGACCATCATCATAATCTTTGTATAATCCTGGTTTTCTATATGTTGGTTTAAAGATGCTGAATACTAATATTAAACCTATCAATATAAGTAGAGCAGCTAAACCAATTAATAGTGGTTGGAACCAATTGAATTGTAAGAAGAAGTCTTGATACTTAGATATACGACTATCTTTTATGTACATAAACAATAGGAATCCAACAATAGCAACTATTAATAGGCCGAGGATAAAGTTTTTTAGCCTTTTCACCTCGTATGCACCTCCTAAATTATTGTTGAATTATTATATAGAAAATAATACCCTTTAAATATTTTTCAAAACATTAATGAAAAACTATTAATTTAATTATATAAATATTTATTAAAGTTTTACTTTCTAGATAGAATATTCCCAAATTTAGCACAATAAAAACATATATTTTATTATTATTTTTTCAATTCTTTTTGCTTTGAACTTTTATACTGTAATATGTTTGGAAACTTATTAGAAGTTCTTGGATGATCGATACTTAATGATTTAAACAATGACCAAATCATTAAAATAATAACTATTGAAAATGGTAAAGCGGCAATGATTAATAAGTTTTGAATCGCTTGTGTACCACCTGTATAAATCATAATCATTGCAAATAATGCTAGAATAATACCCCAACTTACTTTCACAAATGATGCAGGATTGATGTCACCTTTAGAACTAAGCATACCCAATACGTATGTTGCTGAATCGGCTGAAGTCACGAAGAAGATCATAATAACTACGAGAGTAATTATGCTAAGAATAAATCCTAGTGGATAATGTTCCAACGTAGCAAATGTTGCAGTTTCAGTAGCTTCTTTTGCAATGTTAGCAATACCTTTATCTTGTAAATAAACAGCAGATGCTCCAAATACAGCAAAGAAGAAGAAACATACAAGTGCAGGTACAAATAGAACACCAAGTATAAATTCTTTAATTGTACGACCTCTAGATACCCTAGCAATAAAGATACCCACGAATGGTGCCCATGATACCCACCAAGCCCAATAGAATATTGTCCAGTTTTGGAGCCATTGGAATTTTTCTCCTCCATTCATTGGAATACGTAAACTCATACTAAAGAAATTAAAGATATAATTACCTAAACCATTTGTAAATGTATTTAGAATATAAAGTGTTGGGCCAACAATAAATAAGCCAATTAATACAATAAAGGCTAACAGCATATTGACGTTACTAAGCGTTTTAATCCCTTTATCTATACCTGACCAAGCAGACCACGTAAACAATATAGTCGCAATAATAATTAATATTACCTGTGTACCGAAATTGTTTGGTACATTAAATAGGAAATTTAGGCCTTCATTTATTTGAAGTGCACCAAATCCGAGAGTTGCTGCGACGCCTGTAACAGTGGCGATAACAGCTAATACATCAATTGCACCACCTATAGCGCCTTTCATTGATTTTTCACCAAATATAGGAACTAAGGTTGCACTTACTAATCCAGGGTAGCCTTTATGGAAACTAAAATATGCAAAGACTAATGCTACAATTCCATATAATGCCCATGCATGTAATCCCCAATGAAAGAACGAAAATTGAAATGCATCATTGATTGCAGATGGAGTACCTGCTTTATGTATAGGGGGTAACGTAAATGCGTGACTTATTGGTTCTGCAGTAGTCCAAAATACTAGTCCAATACCCATACCAGCACTAAATAACATGGCGAACCAAGAAGGCAGTGAGAATTCAGGATCTTCACCTTCTTCACCAAGTGTTATCGATGCATATCTTGAAAACAATAAATATACACAAACAAAAAATATGAGTAAAACCAATAACAAATAATACCAAGAAAAATTCTGTGCTATAAATGAAGTAATGTTTTGGGTTCCTGTTTCTAATTATGTCGGCATAAAAGCGCCATATAAAACAAATAGAGTACAAATAGCTAATGCTGTCCAAAACACAAAACTAATTGATTTTTTTCGCAACATAATACTCCTTTCAATAAAATGGTTAATAAAGCATTTAAGTCAAAATAAAATGACGTTTATCCTATTGCCTTTTTTTATAGGAATAAACGCCATTTATAAAGAAATATATATAGTTTGTTAATTTAAATTAATGACCAATTTGCCAATCATTGTATTGGATTCTAATATTTGGTGTGCTTGATAGATGTTTTCAGTGGTTAATCCTTCTATAACTTTAGTTGTTGTAGGTTGATAAATATTCTGTTCAACCTTATTTGTTATGTCTTCTAAATATTCATGATGTTTTATCATATCATCAGTTTGATTTAATGGTCTAGCAAACATAAATTCATGTGAGAAACTTAAACTTTTTGGTTTCAAAGCATTTAAATCTTGGTCATTTTCAAAAGCTACAATAGTAGCAATATGACCTCTAGGTTTCACTAATTGAATCATGTCGTCATAGTACATATCCGTATTAAATGTACAGAATACGTAATCAACCAGTTCAATACCTTGTGTCTTAAATTGATTTATTAAACTCTCTTTGTGATTGAGTACAATATCAGCACCCATTTTTTTAGTCCATTCAATTGTTTCATTACGCGATGCTGTTGTAATCACCCTTAAACCATAGGACTTAGCAATTTGAGTAACAATACTTCCTACGCCACCTGCGCCATTTATAATTAACAACGTTTTACCTTCATTTTCATTACGTTTGCGTGAAATACCAAACACATCAAACAATGTTTCATATGCTGTTATACCGGTTAATGGTAAGCTTACTGCCTGCTCAGCGCTAATATTTTTAGGTGCCTTAGCTACTAATTTCTCATCAATCAATTGGTATTCCGCATTTGATCCGTTTTGATCAGGTGAACCAGAGTAATATACTACGTCACCCTGATTAAACATAGTAACTTCACTTCCAACAGATTCAATCACACCAATCGCATCAAATCCTAGTACACGAGGTATTTTTGACACGTTCATTAATCGTTGTTTTGTATCAACGGGATTGACACTAATAGACTGAATTTTAACTAATAATTCATGTCCTTTTGGTTCTGGTATATCTAAATTATACGTTTTAAATAAATTTCCATCTGATAGTTTAAACGGTTGTTCAAATCCAATTGCTTTCACTATTCATCCGCCACCTTTTTCAAATCTAATATTAAACTAAGTATAATATTTCAAACAAATATATAGCAATATAGAAGCCTTCAATTTAAAATACAACTAAATCTAATTTTTCCTATAAAAATCATTGAAAGGAGCATATAAAAATTGAAATTAAGTATTTTAGATTATGTTCCAATTTTTGAAGGTAGAAACGCCCATGATGCATTTAATCATAGCATTACGTTAGCCCGTACTGCTGAACAATTAGGTTATACAAGATATTGGGTTGCTGAACATCATAATGTATTCTCTGTTGCGTCAAGTGCACCTGAAATCGTAATGATGATGCTATTAGAACAAACACAAACGATTAAAATAGGAAGCGGAGGCGTCATGTTACCGCACTACAGTGCCTACAAAGTGGCAGAACAATTTAGAATAATGGAAGCTCGCCATCCTAATAGAGTAGATATGGGTTTAGGTCGTTCTCCGAGTTTCAAGCAAGTAAATGAAGCACTTAATGAGTATAAATCAACAAAACCAAATTTAGACAATCAAATAGAGGACTTACTACACTACTTTAGCAACAAATATGAAGCCCCACATCGATTCATGTCTATCAAAGCAACACCTGAAATTAATACTTCTCCACAAATGTTTATTCTAGGTATGAGTGAGAGAAGTGCGGAATTAGCTGCTCAAAAAGGGCTACCATTCGTCATTGCATTTATGGGACAAACTCAAACCAAGATTAATAGCCTAATAGAATATTATCGAAAACGATTCAAACAATTGAATGACATTTCAAAATCTAATGAGCCATATGTAATTATGTCGACATTTGTAGTTACTGCAAACACGCTTAATAAAGTTGATGATTTATTAGATGCATTACATTTATGGCTTTTACGTATTAATTATCTCAACCAACCTAAATCATATCCTTCTATTAATACTGCTCAACAACGTAACTATAGCACTAGTGAACGTAATAAAATTGAGCAAAATAAAAGCCGTGTCATAAGTGGATTGACTAAAGATATTCATCTAAAATTAACTTATTTATTAAATACGTATCAAGTGGATGAAATCATGATAATGCCTCATGTATATGGGGAACAAGCAAGATTGGAATTGATTCAATTAGTCGCCAATAATTCACTTTAAACTTTGATTATTTTAGTGTTCAAGCTATGTTATTACTTACTACTACCATAAAAAATTTATGATTTCATCTGACACTTCTTTATTATGATGTAGCGCACTATGTTGCGCTTTCTCCCCTCTATATTCAGATTCTTTATATGTTTTATGACTATTGCCCAACAAGTATTTTAAGGAGCGAGACGAACTATTAGATACCCTTCCATCAGAGTGTGTTCCGTCTTTCAAATCACCATAAATATTTAGTACTTCTATGTTTTTATTTTTATAGACATCTTTTAGATCTAATAATTTTTCATAATCAGCATTCATTTTACTAGGCTTACCATCTTTATCGACAGTAATTTCATTTACTTTTTCATTTAAATTTAAAACACCGTTATATGTATCAGCTATATTTACTTCTTTTTGAAGTTGAGGTAATTGTTTATCATTTCCATAATATTTCATAAAATACGCAAAAGATAAGTTCCCCATTGAATGCGCTACAAAATTATAATTATCTATATTGTATTTTGATTTCATTTTTGTAAGTACATTTTTTATGTTTTGAGCATTTTGCATAATGTCACCATTTTTATTATCTTCAAATAATATTTTTATAATTGGATTCCTAGACTTCTTTGAAATTTTGCCACTAAACTGTACTTTTCCGTTTGATAAAACATATGCTGTAACTACATCCTTGATGACACCTTTTTTTACAGCTTGATTGACCATATATTTTTTAGAATTATTGGTTCCACCATATCCATGCATAAATAAAGTTGCAACTTTCTTTTTATCATTACTTTGATAATGAGATGAATTGTTACTCTTTGATTGACATCCTACTAATGTAAAAATCATTAGGCTAATAATCAAACTAAATATTATCTTTTTAAAAATTCTCATAATAATACTCCAATTTGTTTTCTTTAAGTATAAATGATGTAGTTACAAAAATGAAAATTAAGTTAAATTGTACGTTTAAACATATGTGGTAATAATTTGAATATATATTTTTGAATTATTTTTTCATGTGATCAAGCCAAGAAAAAATAAATAGGACTGAGAAAAGCTAAGTTTTAGCATTTCCCAATCCTACCTTACAATTGTATTTATCATTGCTGTTCGTTACAAAGTTATATTAAATGCAATTATTTTATTTCCTTACTTTCCGCTAGTTCTTTGTACCAATATGCGCTCTTTTTAGCATAACGTTCTTGCGTTTCAAAATCGACATAAAATAGACCGTATCGTTTTTCATAACCATTTGACCAAGAAAATACATCCATGAGTGACCAAATGAAGTACCCTTTCACATTCGCACCATCACGAATAGCATCAGAAATGACTTCTAAATGTTTTTTCACATAATCTATACGTGCATCATCATCTACAGTTTTACGTTCCTCATCAAATTGGTCTTTATAACCAAGTCCGTTCTCAGTAATATAAATTTTATGGTAATTAGGATAATCTTTAACTACTCGCATGATTTGATCATATAAGCCTTTAGGATAAATCATCCAGTCCCAATCAGTACGTGGTACATCAACATCAAATTCACGTTGACCTACACCTTTAAGTTGATATTTAGAACCACCTTTATCACCAGTAGCATTATGTGTAATTTCAGATTCGCCATCGTAACCTCTCATCCAATCACTCATGTAGTAATTGATACCAAGGAAGTCATTTAAATCTTTAGCCGCTTCTAATACTTTATAATCCTCTTCTGGTATGTCTAATTTACCACCATTTACTGATAAAATGTGTTGAACGCCTTCCATAGTTTCACGAGAATATTTACCTAGATAAGTTGCATCTAAAATGAATTTGTTATGAATAATATCTTCTAATTCAGCCGCTCTAACATCTTCTGGATTAGTTGGATCATAAGGATATTTAGTTGGTAAAGCATGCACGACACCTATTTCACCACTATAGCCATTATCTTTAAACAATTTAACTGCTTTCGCATGTGCGACCATCATGTTGTGATGTGATTGAAACACTTTAGCAAAGTCGTATTTAATTCCAGGAGGGAATTTACCTACTAAATATTGGCCATCACCAATAGGACCAATTTCATTAAAAGTAGTCCAATAGTTGACTTCAGTAAATTCTTCAAAGCAGAATTTTGCATAGTCTACAAAATAATCAATCGTTTTACGGTTTAAGAAATCTCCATCACTATGAAGTGTTTCTGGGGTATCAAAATGATGTAATGTAACAAACGGTTCAACGTGACGTTTATGACATTCTTTAAATAAATTGTGATAGAATTCTACACCTTTTTGATTAACTTCTCCATAACCTGTTGGAAAAATTCTTGACCATGCGATAGATATACGGATACCATTAACACCAAATTTCTCACTTAATTCTAAATCAACTGGATATTTATGATAAAAGTCACTTGCAGGTTCAGCTGTATACCAATAGTTTTCTTCTAGATAAGTGTCCCAGGCTACACGACCTTTTCCGTCTGTTTGAGTCGCACCTTCTGCTTGATAAGCTGCTGTTGCACCACCGAATATAAAATCTTCTGGTAATTTTTTCATTATACTTTCATCTCCTAATTATTTTTCAAATTGTTGTTGAACGAAGTCTAATGCTGCTTTGCCATCACGAGTTAAATTAATGTATTCAACACCTTGAGTTTTTGCTAATTTAATACCTAATCGATCTGTATCTTGTTTTATATCTTCATAGTTAGAAGCAACTTGAGGCGCTAAAATAATTAATTGATAGTCTTTCATAATATCCATATGTGCACCATAACCACCAGCTGCCGCTTTTACAGGTACCTGATATTCTTCAGCTGCCTTGTTTAACGCATTTGCAAGTAATCCACTTGTACCGCCACCGGCACATAAGACTAAAACGTTAGTTTGTTCGTTAATTGAATTTGATGAATCTTTAGCCGATACTTCCTCATCGGAAGGTGCTGGTTCAGTTGTTGTCGTTTCATTTGCACCAGCAGTTGCTAAAATTGCATCTGCTTTTTTCGTATCAAAGTTTGCTGATACTTTTTCTTTTAATTCATTATTTACTTCTTTATTACCTCGTTCTTCTTCAAGAATTTGTTCATCATATACTTTTAAAAATGGATAATAAATCATAACATCAACTACAATTAATACAATTGCTAACACAAATGACCAAAATGCAAATCCTGTGCCCATCACAATACCAAGAGGACCTGGTGTCGTCCATGGTAAGAAGATGCTAAAACTGTTCATTTTAAGTACATCAACAAAGAATTTAAAGATCCATACGTTTACTATTGGTGCAAAAATAAATGGTATGAAAAATACTGGGTTTAATACGAGTGGTGCACCAAATAAAATTGGTTCATTTACTCCAAAGAATGTTGGTACAACTGATGCTCTACCAATTGCTTTATTTCGTTTTGATTTAGTTAACCACATAAACATAAATGGCACGACTAATGTAGCACCGGTACCCCCCATAGTTGCAACGAACATTTGTGTACCAGGTGTAATAATTTTATCTGCATGTTCTCCTGCTTGAATCAAATTTAAGTTTGTTTCAAGATTTGCATAAGTAATTGCAGCGATTGCTGGTTCAACAATAGATGGACCATGTATACCTACAAACCAGAAAAATGCGAAAGCACCGAAGATAAGTGTGACACCAATCCAGCCATCTGCCGCAGTAAATAATGGTTCAAAGATTTTTAATACGGCGTTCGCTACATTTGTATGAATAAATGTTCTTGATAATAAATCTAATGCATAAATAATGATAATAACCGCTGACAACGGGAAGATATCTTTAAATACCTGAGAAATATTTGGTGGCACTTCTTTAGGCATTTTTATTGTAATATTTCTTTTAATAAAGAAATTATAAACAATTACGGTAATAAAGGCTGAAATAAAGGCTGTTAATAATCCTTTTGTGCCCATAAATGCACTTAAAAATCCACCCTCTTTAATAGGATCTGCTGCTAAGAATAAAAATCCACTCATCGCAGCCATCATTGTAGAAATAAAGTTAATTTGATTGGTTTTATCTAATTTCCTGTTGTAGGAATCGGTTAAAGACTTAGCTGTAGTTCCAGCTACAATCAAACCAACAATTCCCATGGTATAGTTATATGGTTTCATCAATATACCTTCCATCGTTTTACTCCAAGTAAAGCCAAACACGTTAGGTACATATGTGATTAAAATAAATATACTTGAGAACAAGATAATTGGAATTGCTGCAATAAATCCATCACGAATCGCTCTTAAATAAATATTACGAGATATTTTTTCAAAGAACGGCTTTCCTTTTTCTATCCATGCTATTAACTTATTCATAGGGGTCAGCTCCCTTTTTTGTATAATTCAATTAAATGCTTCATTAAATCTTTTAATAATAACGTTGTCATTAAATGGTCTTGACCGTGAATCATTGTAATACTAAATGCAATGTCATCACCTTGCGCTTCTTGAGCCAATAAGTTTGTTTGAGCTTTATGTGCATTTGCAATACATTCATTTGCTTCCTCAGTAAGTTGTTCAGCTTTATCAAAATCACCTTCATTAGCAGCGTTTAATGCCTCTAATAATTTCGAACGTGCATCTCCTGCATATGCGACAATTTCAAAACCAAGTAATTGTACTTCTTCTCTATTCATATGAATAACCTCCCCTAAGTTATTTTGCTTTCCAAGATGTTGCAGTTGTTTTTAGTACTTTATTTAAATCATCAATGTTTTTATATCCAGTTGTACGTAACCATTCTCTTGCAGCTTGTTCTCCTTGTTCAATATAAACTTTAACTGCACCAGACCATGTCGCACGCCCACATAACACACCATTGAAATGTGCACCTGCATCATGTGCAAATGTTAATGTTTCTTGGAATAATTCAGCTGATACACCAGCACTTAAATAAATATAAGGTAAATGTGTCGCTGCTTCTTGATCACGGAAATGTTGTGCTGCTTCTTCTTTTGTGTATACAACTTCACCCTCTGTAAATCCTTCGACAAAATTCATATTTACGGGTACTTCAACTTTAAGCACGTCAACATTGAATCGATCTTCAGAGAATAACTTCATTGCTTCATTTACTTTACGAGGTTTTACTTTTGCAAATTCAGCACTTTTATTATCTGGAATATTATCATCATAAGTTAACACTTCTAAGAAAAATGGAATGTCTTCAGTAACACATTCTGAACCAATTCGTTCAATATAAGCTTTCTTTTGAATGTTAATCTCTTCTGAATCATCTACATCATAATAAAGTAAGAATTTAACTGCATTGGCACCCTGTTCTTTTAAACGTTTAGCAGACCATTCTACTAAGCAATCTGGTAAACGACCTTTTGCATTCACGTCATATCCAGTTTTTTCATATGCAAGTAATAAACCACACTCTTTATTACGTGCATCAGAAGCAGGTAAGCCATATTCAGGATCTAAAAGAATAGAAGATGCATATTGTGTTAACTCTTCTGATACAAGTACTTTTAATTGTTCGATTTGTTCAACTGTAGGAGGTTCTGTTTGATGTTCAGCCATCATTCTTTTTAATGCCCCACGTTGATCAAATGCTAAAGCTGAAATAATCCCATCTTGATTACTTAATTGTTCGATTGATGCTAGTTTTTGTTGTGATTTTGTCATGAATTACACCTCTATAACTTCAATTTGTTTGAATAGTTCTTTAAATTTATCTACATTAATATGACCTGTTTGATGCTCCATTGCATTTAACATTCCAAATGCATTAGCTTTTTTCAGTAAATCTTCATCGGATTGTTGATGAACAAGACCTGATGCAATACCTGCCACTGTAGAATCACCAGACCCTACAGGATTAACGACTTCTATTTTTGGAATATTTACTTTATAAAATGTTTGATGATGTTTAGCGAAAGCGCCATCGCCACCTAAAGAAACAATAATCCATTCAATACCTTTGAATATGGGTTGAGTAACCGCTTCTTTTAAACTATCGATATCTGTAGTGACAGTAGTGTCTAATAATTGAGATAATTCATCAATATTAGGTTTTATCACTGAAGGCTTATTTTCGCTCAACAATACATCCATTAATGATTGACCAGAACTATCTAAAATCGTAGGTAGACCTTGTTCATTAGCTAATTTCACAATATCAGCGTAGTAACTTGTATTAAGACCTTTAGGTAAACTTCCAGACATCGCTATAACATTAGCTCTTTTAAATAGTTCTAAAAGATGTGTTTTATAGCTCTCTGCTTCTTCCTTGCCAATAGTTGGTCCTTGTTCGAGTATTTCAGTTTGTTGTCCTTCATGTAGAATAGCGATACAATTTCGTGTTTCTCCTTTTATTTTGAAGAAAGACTGTTCAATTTGAGCATCCATTAATTGTTCTTCAATAAATTGACCTAATGCGCCACCTAAAAAGCCACTTGCTAACACATTTTCGCCAAATTCTGATAATACACGTGTTACATTTAATCCTTTTCCTCCAGCAGTTTTACTCGTCTTTTTAACTCTATTCACAGTATCTAGATGAAACTGTTCTAATGGGTAAGAGATATCAACTGAAGGATTTAAAGTTAATGTTAGAATCATTTCACATCTTCCTTAATCGTGATATTTACCTTTGTCCCATTTTTCTAAGAATTCATCAAAGAAGTGAGGATTAGCTTGATTATCGTTATGTGCTTCCAAATGATTAATTTTAGCAATTAATTTTTTATTTTCTTCAGTAGGTTTGTATTCCGCTTTAATAAATGCATCAACGATATCGAAAATAAATAATTCACCTGCTACTTTACCGCCGAAACTAACAACATTAGCATTCAATTCTTCTTTTGAATAAAGTGCTGATGTCATATCACGTACTAATGCTGTTCTTACACCTGGGACTTTGTTTGCTGCATTACTAATACCAACGCCAGTACCACAAATACATACGCCTAAATCTGCTTCTCCACTAGCAACTTTTTCTCCTACTTTTTTACCGAAGATAGGATAATGTGTACGTGTAAAATCATACGTACCTACATCAATAACTTCGTGTCCTTGAGCTTTTAAATGTTGTGAAACTTCCATTTTTGTATCAGTTACAATGTGATCGCAACCTATAGCAATTTTCATTATTTATTCCTCCAATTAGCACATTTTATTTAACATATCTACACGGATTTGGTGACGTCCGCCATCATAGTGTCCATTTACAAATTCTTTAGCAATATTTTTTGCTAATGTATCGCCTACAATTTCAGAACCCATTGTAATCATGCGTGCATTGTTGTGACTACGTGTCATATATGCTGAACGTTCATCTGATACTTCAGCAGCAATCATTCCTTTTACTTTTGTAGCGACAATAAAACTACCTGCACCATAAGCATCCACTGCAATTCCTAAATTATCATCGTTCTTTTGTACTTCGTGTACAACTGCTAATGTTGAATCAACAAAGTCTAATTCTTTTCCTTCTGTTACATCTACTACATCATGGTTATTTTCTTTTAAAAATGTTTTTATAACATCTTTAAGACGTTGACCAGCGACATCTGAACCAATAAAAATTGTCATAATGATTCTCCTTTGAAAATAAGATAATTAAACACATGTGTTTGAAAAAGCGCTTTCAAATCTTTACACCTAAATTATAAACATAAATAAACAAATAATCAACAATAAATGTTCGAATGTTGTTTAAAATTTTGTTTTTTTAAACAAAACATTTCATTTTTATGTTTAATTACGTTCAATTATCTAAAAAAATACCAAGATTGTTTAAATAAACAATCTTGGTATCATTCAATTAATGTATCACTTCTGTATAAGCTTTTAATTTTTGTACATTATCTTCATCATTTTTATCTACAACAACTGCTGTTAAATCTTCTAAATGACATAATTGGGTAAAATCTTCTTTTCCAATTTTTGAAGTATCAATTAATAAGTATTTTTCAAGTGAACGATGAAGTGCAAGTTGTTGTGTATACGCTTCGTCAATTGTAGAAGTGAGCACATCTGCATCTTTTATTCCATTACAACTAAAAAACATTTTACTAAATCGTTTTGTTTTAAGAAGCGTATTCGTCATTTCACCTACAAATGATTCAGTAAGTTCTCTCATTTCTCCACCTAATAAGTAAACTTTAAAATTTAGCGAACGCTTTTCAAATAATATTTGAAATACTGGAAAACAATTCGTAATCACTGTTAATGACTCTCGATCTATTAATTGAGCCAGTAACTCGATTGTTGTTCCAGGTCCCAAAAAAATCGTATCGTTTTCTTCAATTAAGTTAACAGCTTTCCTTGCGACAGCACGTTTTTCATCAATATTCTCTGTGTGCTTTTCTTGATGAGACTTTTCTTTAATTTGAAAAGCTGAATTACTACGTGCACCGCCATGTATTTTAGTTAGTAATCCTTTTTCTTCTAGTTCAGCTAAATCACGACGTACTGTCATATCAGATACGTTAAGTTCCTCAACGATTTCATTCGTCCTAACCGTTCCTTTTTGATTTACGAGTTTAGTAATTTCTTCTAAACGATCGTATTTATTCATTCAAATTCTCACATCCAACTCTATTTTATTAAAAAGTTCTTTTTATAAGAACAATTGATTTTTTATAAAGATTTTAAACGCAATTTCATTCTATACTATTATATGTTTTAACACTATTATTTATTGTTTTTCAACATTCGTTGCTTCTTGAAAACTAGAAAATAAATAGCAAAATATGTTGTAATAATAGTATAAGATTTATTTTAAAAAAAAACTATACAGTATTGATGATAAATGAGGTGCTCCGATTGGGTAATAAAATCGAAAAATTAAAAGAAATTGTTGATAAATCAAACAAAATTGTATTCTTTACTGGTGCAGGTGTATCGGTTGCAAGTGGTATACCTGATTTCCGTTCAATGGGTGGATTATTTGATGAAATTTCAAAAGAGGGTTATTCACCTGAATATTTATTAAGTGTTGATCATTTAAATGATAATAAAGAAAGCTTTATCGACTTTTATCATAAACGACTACTAGTAGCAGATAAAAAACCTAACATCGTCCATGAGTGGATTGCAGAGTTAGAAAAAGAAGGCAAATCTTTAGGTGTGATTACCCAAAATATCGATGGGTTACATGAAGATGCCGGAAGTGAACATATTGATGAAATTCATGGTACACTGAATCGCTTTTATTGCATCAATTGTGGAAAAGAATATACGAAATCATATGTTATGGGACACAAATTAAGATATTGTGAGAACTGTGGTGATGTGATTCGCCCTGATATCGTATTATACGGTGAAATGCTCGATCAACCTACTGTCTTTAGAGCATTAGATAAAATCCAAAAAGCAGATACTGTCATTGTGCTAGGTTCATCTTTAGTCGTACAACCTGCTGCAGGCTTTATTTCTAACTTTACAGGAGACAATCTTGTAATTATTAATAGAGACGCTACATCGTATGATAGACAAGCAGATTTAGTCATTCATAACGATATGACAGAAGTTGTTGAGGAAGTATTTAAAAAATAAATATAAAGTTCAAAAACTAGAGGTTTTATGAATCTCTAGCTTTTATTGCATACAAAAAAGCACTTCTCGAAATTGAGAAGTGCTTTAAACATTTCAGTTGAACACAAATTGCTGACGCAATTTGCATACAGAACTTGTAAGCAAACAAGTTTGCAACAATTCCAGCATTAACGTTTTGAGAATTGTGGAGAACGACGTGCTTTTTTAAGACCTGGTTTTTTACGTTCTTTCATACGTGGGTCACGAGTTAATAGACCTGCGCGTTTTAAAGAACCTCTGTATTCAGGATCTGCTTCTAATAATGCACGTGCGATTCCGTGACGGATAGCTTGTGCTTGTCCAGTGAAACCACCACCGTGTACGTTAACTAATACATCATAGTTACCTTTAGTTTCTGTAACATCAAATGGTTGGTTTAAGTCTAAGATTAATGATTCGAATGGTAAGTACTCACGTACGTCACGTTCGTTAACTGTGATATTACCTTCACCTGGTACTAAACGTACACGTGCTACTGAGTTTTTACGACGGCCTGTGCCTCTATATTCAACTTGTGCCAATGTAATTTCCTCCTTCTAATTAACCACGTAACTCGTAGTTTTCTGGTTGTTGTGCAGCGTGTGGATGTTCAGCGCCACCATATACAAATAATTTTTTACCTTGTTTTTCACCTAAACGTGAACTTGGTAACATACCTTTGATTGAAGTTTCAAGTAAACGTTCTGGATTATTACGTTTTAACTCACCAGCTGTAACTGATTTGATACCGCCTGGGTGGTTTGAGTGACGATAATAAATTTTATCTGATTCTTTTTTACCAGTTAATTCGATTTTAGCAGCGTTAATGATGATTACATAATCACCAGTGTCAACGTGTGGTGTATAAGTTACTTTATTTTTACCGCGTAAGATAGATGCTACTTCAGATGATAAACGACCTAATGTTTGGCCTTCAGCATCAATAACATACCATTTGCGCTCAATGTTTGATTCATTTGCCATAAATGTTTGACGCATAATAATTGTCCTCCTAAAAATAAATGCTTCGTTTTAGATTACAGGTACGTATCGCAGTCGAACCTACGAACGAGGCCTGCAATCTATTCATTCTGTTACGATTTTCAAAGCGTAAATGTTCATTTATTTTATTCCTGTATAATTTGCTTATATATCTTGTAACACAATAAGTTTCCGGGGCTTATCATGGGGTGGATATAAAACAATACCGTTAACTATGTTATATTTTATAGCTCCGTTTGTCAATGCAATTTAGTCATTTTGTAATGATTTTTTACGATGAATTTTAATATTGTCTCCAAAGTCTGTTGTTAAGTCTTTTTCTGTTAAATATATCTTCTCTAAATAGAGACCATCTGCAGGTGCTGTAAATGGTACACTATCTCTATTTTTTTCATTTAATAGCGTTGACACTTCACTTGCATGACGCTTACCTTTTCCTACTTCAATTAGAAACGCTACTAACACGCGAACCATATTATATAAAAAGCCTGACCCTGTCACAACATAGTCAAACCCTTCATCTGTTTGGATGATTTCACTTTGATATAACGTACGTACTTTGCTTTCGACTTCAGTCTTTTGAGAGCAGAATCCTGTAAAATCATGTGTTCCAATGAAATGTTTTGCAGCTTCGTTCATTTTTGAATAATTTAAATCTTCCTTAATAAATGTCTTTAAGCCACTTTCAAAAGGATTACGATGCGTTGCTTGATATACTTTATAACGATATCGCTTGCCTAGACAGTCATAACGACAATGAAAATGATCATCAACTTGTTGAACTTCTTTGACGTATATATCATCAGGTAGAGCACTATTCATCGCATACTTCCATTGCTGTAATTCAATATTTAAGTCTGTATCAAAATGAAAAAATTGTTCATACGCATGTACACCTCTGTCCGTACGACTAGAAGGATGAATGCGAACATGTCGCCGATGCATACGCTTCAATATCTTTTCAAATTGTTGTTGCACAGTTCTTCCTTGCTGTTGAATTTGAAACCCTAGAAATTGACTTCCTTGATAAGAAATATTAACGAGTATACGCACTGTATTACACTCCAATATATTTTAATACTAATAATACTATGGCTATTGGGATGATACTTATTAAGCACATCGTGTCTCCAATATGCCATTGTAGCTTTCTATAACTTGTTCGATTTACATTAGCATCATAACCACGTACTTCCATAGCGATTGCTAATTCCTCCGCTCTTTGAAAAGCTGAGATAAATAATGGAATCATTAAAGGAATAAATGCTTTTATACGTGTCATTATGCCACCCGAACTTAACTCAGAACCTCGTGATTTTTGAGCTAGTATGATTTTATCTAATTCATCCATTAAAGTTGGAATGAATCTTAAAGCGATTGACATAATCATGCTTAATTGATGCACAGGCAATTTAAACCATTTTAATGGCGTTAGCAATTTTTCAAAAGCATCTGTTAAATCGATTGGACTCGTTGATAGCGTCATTATTGTTGCAACCATAACAATTGTGATGAGACGTAATGAAATAAAGATACCTTCTAAAATACCAGCACTATCAATTTTAATAATTCCAAAATCAACTAATCTTGTACCACCGTGTGTGAAGAAGATATGCATGAAGAATGTGAATATAGTAAAAATAAATATTGGTGTTAACCCTTTTATTAAAAACCATAATTTAATCTTCGCTAAAAACATAAACATTAGAATTAATAAAATAATCCACCCAAACGTTGCAAAAGAATGAGCAAAAAATATTAAAATAATAAACATAAATACAAATAAAACTTTAGCTCGTGGATCTAGATGATGAATTACAGAGTTATTAGGTAAATATCTACCTATAATTAATTTATTCTTCATGATGTTGCCACTCCTGGTACATACTTACAAATTCCTTCTCAGTAAGTGCGGTTGTCTTAAATTTAATACCATGTTTAATTTCAATATCACGTTGTAACTGAACAATATCTGGTAAGGCTATATGCCACTCTTCAAGTTTACTACCTTGTCTAAACAACTCTTTTGGTGTGACTTGCTCGATAATATTTCCATCATTCATCACGATAATTTCTTCAGCATATTTCGCAACTTCATTCATATCATGAGATACAAGTATGATTGTTTTATTTTGTTTTAGCTGTATTTCTTTAAATAGCTCCATTACTTGTTGACGGCTCTTTGGGTCTAATCCAGCAGTAGGTTCATCTAAAACAATGACATCCGGGTTCATAGCTAAGATTGAAACAATTGCAATTTTACGCATTTGGCCACCAGACATCTGGAATGGTGACAAAGACATAACATTTCTTGGAAAACCTAACTCTAACAATAAATCAAAAGCTCTTTCTTTCACTTCTTCAACATTCATTCCAAAATTCTTAGGTCCAAACTCAATTTCTCTTTCAATATTATCTTCAAATAATTGTGATTCAGGAAATTGAAAAACTAACCCAACTTTTTGTCTGATTGGTCTAATAAATTTATCTTTAGTTTTAGAATGAATCATAAGTTCATCATGCTCAATATTGCCATTAGTAGGTTTTAATAACCCATTGAAATGCTGAATTAAAGTTGATTTTCCACTTCCAGTTTGTCCAACAATTGCATAGTATTTACCCTGCTCAATAGTTAAATTAATGTGGTCTAACGCTTTATACTCATATGGTGTACCCTGTTGATAGGTGTAGGTAACATCATTAAACTTAATTTTCATAGCTTTTCGACCAACCCTTCGTAAGTAATAAAGTGGTCATCAAATCCTAAAAGTTGATTAATTTTCATTGAGAAAGGTAAATCTAGTCCAATTTCTTGTAACATTTTTATATCTTTAAATATTGTTTGTGGATTTCCTTCTTTATAAACTGTTCCTTGATTCATTACTATGACATGATCACCTTCAAGCGCCTCAGTTAAGTCATGCGTAATCGAAATAATTGTTACATCTTTAGTTGCTTTAACTTCTTGTATTAAACTCATCAATGATTTCTTGGCTTGAGGGTCTAACATAGATGTCGCTTCATCTAATATAATGACTGAAGGACTTAATGCTAACACACCTGCAATAGCTACTCGTTGCTTCTGTCCTCCTGATAATGAATGTGGTTCACTATCAGCATAATCGGTCATTCCAACGTCACTAATAGATTGTGCTACTATTTCTTTCATTTTTTCAGTTGGAACAGCGTGGTTCTCTAAACCAAACGCAACATCGTATTTAACAATCGAACCTACAAATTGATTTTCTGGATTTTGGAAGACAATTCCAACGTGTTCTCGTATATCTTTGAAACCATTATTGGAGATTGGTGATTGATTGAAAAAAATCGTACCATTGGTCGCAATTTCAATACCAACTATTAATTTAGCTATTGTTGATTTTCCTGACCCATTATGTCCAACAATTGAAGTCCATTGATTTTTAGGAATCTTAAAGGATACATTATTTAATGTGAAGGCTGCATCGCCTTGATATTGAAAGTCAACTTGCTTAAGTTCAATAATATTAGTGTTATTCGCCTCCACTAGAATCCCTCCTAAAACTTTGTACTAGTATAGTTTACATGAATATGAATTGCATGTATATTATTGTTTTATTTCATTTTTTCAAAATAAAAAAGGGCCGAACAGAATTCATTTCGAATCCATTGTCCCGCCCCCTATTAAAGATGACTAAAACTGAAAAAATAAATAAAAGCTTTCATTTCGGTCAACTAATGCGATTTTTCAATATAAACTATGACCATTTGAGTTCTTAGTATTATACATAATAATTTTTTGGTTGAATAGAAACTAATTGCTTCTTTGAAAATAAAAAAGCGCGCACCCCATCATATTTTAGTTGAGTTCACGCTTTGAAATATATTTAATTGATGGGGCACTCTGAGCTAGACAATATTTGTATGTGGCAAACATTATCGTTGCACTCATTTGCTTTACATATAAGTAGTTAGTGTATTTATATCTTGAATTAATCTACTAATTCGATGATAACTGATTCAGCACCGTCTCCGCGACGAGGACCTACTTTAAGAATACGAGTGTAACCACCTTGACGTTCTGTATAACGTTCAGCAATTTCACCGAATAATTTTTGAAGTGCAGTTTGTGTAGTTTCATCTTCATTTAAGATTTCAACATTACGTAATGTTTTTGCAGCATTACGACGAGAAGCTAAATCTCCTTTTTTACCTAAAGTGATTAATTTCTCAACAACACTACGAACTTCTTTTGCACGAGCTTCTGTAGTTTCAATGCGCTCACTAACGATAAGTGAAGTAGCTAAGTCACGTAACATAGCTTTACGTTGATCAGAAGTACGACCTAATTTTCTGTAACCCATGAGTTGACCTCCTTTAACTTATTAATCTTCTTTTCTTAATCCTAATCCTAAATCTTCTAATTTATATTTAACTTCTTCTAGAGATTTACGACCTAAATTACGAACTTTCATCATATCAGCTTCAGATTTATCAGCTAACTCTTGAACTGAATTGATTCCTGCACGTTTTAAACAGTTGTATGAACGTACTGATAAGTCTAATTCTTCAATAGACATTTCAAGTACTTTTTCTTTTTGATCTTCTTCTTTTTCAATCATGATTTCAGCATTTTGAGCTTCATCTGTAAGACCTACAAAAATATTTAAATGTTCAGTCAAAATCTTAGCAGCTAATGATACTGACTCTTGTGGAGTGATTGAACCATTAGTCCAAACATCTAAAGTTAATTTATCAAAATCACTACTTTGACCGACACGTGTGTTTTCAACTGTATAGTTAACACGTTCAACTGGTGAGTATAGTGAATCAACAGGAATTACACCGATTGGTAAATCACTAGTATTATTTTGTTCTGCTAATGCGTAACCTCTACCCTTATTAGCAACTAGACGAATTTTTAAATGTCCACCTTTAGACACTGTTGCGATTTTAAGTTCTGGATTTAGAACTTCTACATCACTATCGTGAGTAATGTCACTTGCAGTAACTTCGCCTTCATCTCGAACATCGATTTCTAATGTTTTATCTTCTTCAGAATAAATTTTAAGTGCTAATTTTTTGATGTTCATAATAATTGTAGAAACATCTTCAACAACATTATCTATAGCTGAGAATTCGTGTAAAACACCTTCGATTTCAATGTACTTAACGGCTGCACCTGGTAATGAAGATAGTAGGATACGACGTAAGGAGTTTCCTAGTGTAGTACCGTAGCCACGTTCTAGTGGTTCAACAACGAACTTACCGAATTTAGCATCTTCACTAATTTCAATTGTCTCAATTCTAGGTTTTTCAATTTCTATCATTTACAAAAATCCTCCTTAATTACGTCGACTTAATTTTAAACTGTTTCGCTCAGTGACCTGTAACAATAACAATCTATTATAAATTAGACGCGACGACGTTTTGGTGGACGACAACCGTTATGAGGTACTGGAGTAACGTCTCTGATTGCAGTTACTTCTAAACCAGCTGATTGTAATGCACGGATAGCTGATTCACGACCTGGTCCAGGTCCTTTTACTGTTACTTCAACAGTTTTTAAACCATGTTCCATTGCAGATTTTGAAGCAGTTTCAGAAGCCATTTGAGCTGCGAATGGTGTTGATTTTTTAGATCCTTTGAAACCTAATGCACCAGCTGATGACCAAGATAAAGCATTACCAAATTCATCAGTGATAGTTACGATTGTATTGTTGAATGTTGAACGGATGTGAGCCACACCATTTTCAATATTCTTTTTAACTCTACGTTTACGAGATACTTGTTTACGTGCCATTTATATTTGCCTCCTTTACCTATTATTTTTTCTTGTTAGCTACAGTTTTTACTGGGCCTTTACGAGTACGTGCGTTGTTTTTAGTTTTTTGACCGCGAACTGGTAAACCACGACGGTGACGGATACCACGGTATGAAGAAATTTCCATTAAACGTTTAATGTTTAAGTTTTGTTCACGACGTAAGTCACCTTCAACTTTATAACTGTCAACAACTTCACGAATACGACCTAATTCATCATCTGTTAAATCTTTTACACGTGTGTCTGCTGATACGTTAGCTTCTTCAACGATTTTTTTAGCTGTTGAAGTACCAATACCATATACATATGTTAATGAGATAACAATGCGTTTTTCACGTGGGATATCTACTCCTGCAATACGTGCCATATATATTTACACCTCTCTTTTATTAACCTTGTCTTTGTTTGTGCTTAGGATTGTCACAAATTACCATTACTTTACCTTTACGTTTAATGACTTTACATTTTTCGCAAATTGGTTTAACTGATGGTCTTACTTTCATTTTTATACCTCCCTATATTATGGAGTGACGATTATTTATAACGATAAGTAATTCTACCGCGTGATAAATCATACGGAGACATTTCTACAGTTACTTTGTCGCCAGGTAGAATACGAATATAATTCATTCTAATTTTACCACTTACGTGAGCTAAAATCTCATGACCATTTTCTAATTCTACTTTAAACATAGCATTTGGTAAAGTATCTAATACTGTACCTTCTAATTCAATTACATCCTGTTTCGCCATTGATTAACTTCCTCCCTTTTTACAATAGTAAGGTAATCGTCAATAGACAACTTAAACGATACGAATCTAATATAGTGACTAGTTAAAATAAGTTTAACAAAATGCGGGAATTATTATCGTCATTCGACACTCAGAAAATTAATTCTTGCCAGAGAAACCTAATCAAATTCACATAAATCTAGACCGTATTTAGTTGATCTATTTTAATTGATCTAAGATATCAATGACATCTTTGGTTACATCGTCAATATCTTTCGCACCATCAATGTTTTTTAGCACACCTTTTTCATTATAGTACTCTAAAATAGGTTTTGACTGTTTAACATTAACGTTTAAACGATTAGATACTGTTTCAGGATTATCATCTTCGCGTTGATAGAGCTTTCCACCATCGATATCACAAATACCATCAACCTTTGGAGGATTAAATACAAGATGATAAGTCGTACCACATTTTTCACAGATACGACGACCTGTAAGACGATTCATTAATTCTTCCTCAGGAACTTCGATGTTAATGACAGCATCGATGTTTCTACCAAGCTCAGACATAATATCATTTAACGCCTCAGCTTGATCGATTGTTCTTGGGAAGCCATCTAATAAAAATCCTTTTTTTGCATCGTCTTCAGATATTCTTTCTTTAACGATACCTACAGTAACTTCATCAGGGACTAATTCTCCACGATCCATGTAAGATTTAGCTTCTTTTCCTAAATCTGTTTCATCTTTAATCGCTTTTCTGAACATGTCACCAGTAGATATATGTGGTATTGGGAATTTCTTAACAATTTCACTCGCTTGAGTTCCTTTACCTGCGCCAGGTAAACCCATTAAAATGATATTCATAAATTGCCCTCCTACAAATTATCTACCACCAAAGCCTTTATATTCTTTTTGACTCACTTGAGCTTCAAGTGATTTCATAGTTTCAATTGCGACACCAATTACGATTAATAAACTTGTACCACCAATTTGTATAGATTGAGGTAAACTCATGAATTTAGTCGCTAATATTGGTAATATCGCAATGACTGCTAAGAAAATAGAGCCGACAAAAGTTAAGCGATAAAGTACTTTAGTAATATATTTTTTAGTTTGTTCACCAGGTCTAATACCTGGAACGTAACTACCTTGTTTCTTCAAGTTATCAGCCATTTTTTCAGGATTAACTTGAACAAAGGCATAGAAATACGTAAATGCGATAATTAATACTACATAAACAATCATGCCATAAGTGTTTGAAGGGTTAGCATATTCAGATATAGTTTGCGCCCAATCAGCTTTAGGGAAGAACAATGTTAATGTTCTTGGCAATAAGAAAAATGCCATCGCAAAGATTACTGGAATCACCCCTGCAGAGTTAACTTTTAAAGGTAGATAAGTTGCTTGTGATCCTAATCTTTGTGCAGACTGTTTTTTAGCATATTGGATAGGAATTTTACGTTTCGCTTCTAGTACATAAATAGCACCAATTGTGAGTAAAACTAATCCTACTATTAAACCAATAACCTTTAACCATGCCAATGTAGTATCATCATTACCAACGAATGCTTGTTGCACGAATTGAATAATTGATGAAGGCAAAGTTGATAAAATACCCGCAAAGATAATGATAGAAATACCATTACCGACTCCGAATTGAGTGATTTGATCACCAAGCCAAATTAGAAATGCAGTTCCTGCTGTTAAAACAACGGCAATCAATAAATAACTCATAATAGATTGGTGAATAATTAATTTACCACCTAAATAGTTATTAAATTGGAATGCCATACCAATTGACTGTATAAAAGCCAAAATGATAGCGAAATAACGTGTTACATTGCTAAGCTTTCTTTTACCTACTTCACCTTGTTTCGCCCATTCAGAGAATTTCGGAACAATATCCATTTGTAGTAATTGCATTACGATAGATGCGGTGATGTAGGGCATGATGCCCATAGCAAATATTGAAAAGTTCTTTAAGGCTCCGCCACCAAACGTATTAAGAAGAGCGGCGACTCCTTGATCAGAACCTTGTTGTTCAAAAGGCTCAGGGTTAACACCTGGAGCCGGAATGTAAGTTCCTATTTTGAATATAACTAACATTGCTAAGGTAAAGAAAATCTTGTTTCGAACTTCTTTAGTTTTAAAGAAGCTCACAAGCGTTTGAAACATTAGATCACCTCGTGTGCTCCACCTTTTGCATCAATTGCTTCTACTGCTGAAGCTGAGAATTTATGAGCTTTCACTGTCAATTTTTTATCAAGTGAGCCATTACCTAGTACTTTGATACCAGATTTTTCATTCTTAACTACACCAGTTTCAACTAATAAAGCTGGAGTTACTTCAGTACCATCTTCAAATTTATTAAGTTGGTCTAAGTTAACAATAGCATATTCTTTACGATTAATGTTAGTGAAACCACGTTTTGGTAAACGACGGAATAAAGGTAATTGTCCACCTTCAAATCCAGGTCTTACGCCACCACCTGAACGTGCTTTTTGACCTTTTTGTCCGCGACCACTAGTTTTACCGTTACCAGAACCAGCACCACGGCCAACGCGGTTACGTACATGACGTGAACCTTCAGCTGCTTTTAACTCATGTAATTTCATTATATAGGCACCTCCTTAATTATTTTTCTTCTACTGTCAATAAGTGTCTAACTTTGTTGATTTGCCCACGGATAGCAGGGTTATCTTCAACTACTACTGAACTATTAGTCTTTTTTAGACCTAAAGCTTCAACAGTTTTACGTTGTGTTTCAGGACGACCAATAACACTACGAGTGAGGGTAATTTGTAATTTAGCCATTATCTATTTTCCCTCCTTAATTATATAATTCTTCTACTGATTTGCCGCGTAATTTAGCAACATCTTCAGCATTTTTAAGGTTTTGTAAACCATTGATTGTAGCACGAACCATATTGATTGGTGTGTTAGATCCTAATGATTTACTTAAGATATCAGTGATACCTGCTAATTCTAATACGGCACGAACTGGACCACCAGCGATAACTCCTGTACCAGGTGCAGCTGGTTTCATGAATACGCTACCTGAACCATAACGGCCAGTGATAGTGTGAGGAGTAGTTCCTTCAACACGTGGAACAACTACTAAATCTTTTTTAGCTGCTTCAACAGCTTTTTTGATAGCTTCAGGTACCTCTTGAGCTTTACCAGTACCGAAACCTACACGACCATTTTTGTCTCCAACTACTACTAATGCAGTGAAACGGAAACGACGACCACCTTTAACAACTTTAGCAACACGGTTGATTGTTACAACGCGTTCTTCAAATTCTTTCGTTTCTTCTTCTCTACGAGCCATGTATTTGTCCCTCCTTTAAATTAAAATTCTAATCCGCTTTCTCTAGCAGCTTCTGCTAAAGCTTTTACACGACCATGGTATAAGTAACCGCCACGATCAAATACGATTTCTTTAATACCTTTGTCTGATGCTTTTTTAGCAATTGCTTCGCCTACTTTAGTAGATAAATCTACTTTAGAAGTTGAATCGCTTGCGATATCTTTATCTTTTGATGAAGCTTGAACTAAAGTTTCGCCTTTAACATCATCGATAATTTGTGCATAAATGTGTTTGTTTGAACGATATACATTTAAACGTGGTTTTTCAGCTGTACCTGATAATTTAGTACGCACACGAGCATGTCTTTTCAAACGCACTTTGTTTTTATCAATTTTACTGATCATTGTATTACTCCTTTCTTAAGAGAGTTATCTATTATTTACCTGTTTTACCTTCTTTACGGCGAACATATTCACCTTGGTAACGGATACCTTTTCCTTTGTAAGGTTCTGGAGGTCTTACTGAACGGATATTAGAAGCAATTGCTCCAACTTGTTCTTTAGATACACCAGATACTCTAACAGTTGTGTTTTTCTCTACTGCGAAAGTAATGCCATCTTCAGCTTTAATTTCAACAGGGTGAGAGTAACCAACGTTTAATACTAAGTCACTACCTTGCATTTGAGCACGGTAACCTACACCAACAAGCTCAAGTGTTTTTTCGAAACCTTGAGAAACACCTTGTACCATATTATTTAATAAAGCACGAGTTGTACCATGAACTGTTCTATCTTCTTTAGACTCAGTAGGTCTTACAACTTCGATAGTGTTTTCTTCTTGTTTGAAAGTCATTCTTTCGTTAAATGTTCTAGTTAATTCACCTTTTGGACCTTTTACAGTAGCAGTATGACCATCAAAAGTTACTGTAACGTCGCTAGGGATGTCAATAATTTTCTTACCAACACGACTCATGTTATGGCACCTCCTTATTTATTATTACCAAACGTATGCGATAATTTCTCCGCCAACGTTACGTTTTCTAGCTTCTTTGTCAGTGATAACACCTTCAGAAGTTGAAACTAATGCAATACCTAAACCATTTAATACTTTAGGTACTTCGTTTGCTTTAGCATATACACGTAAACCAGGTTTAGAGATACGTTTTAATCCTGTGATAACACGTTCATTGTTTTGACCATATTTTAAGAATAAACGAATAATACCTTGTTTATCATCTTCAACGTATTCTACGTTTTTAATGAAACCTTCACTTTTTAAGATTTCAGCAATTTGTTTTTTAATGTTAGACGCAGGTAATTCTAGTTTCTCGTGACGCACCATGTTTGCGTTTCTTACACGAGTAAGCATATCTGCGATTGGATCTGTCATTGTCATTGATTGTTGCCTCCTTTCAGACTCTTATATATTACCAGCTAGCTTTACGTACGCCAGGGATTTGCCCTTTGTAAGCTAATTCACGGAAACAAATACGGCATAATTTGAATTTACGATATACAGAATGTGGACGACCACAACGTTCACAACGAGTATATTCACGTACTGCATATTTTTGTTTTTTCTGTTGCTTAGCAACCATAGAAGTTTTAGCCACTTAATTAGCCTCCTTTTAGAGATTATTTACGAAATGGCATACCGAAGTTTGTTAACAATTCACGAGCTTCCTCGTCAGTGTTAGCAGTTGTTACGATAACAATATCCATTCCTCTTACTTTACTTACTTTATCATAGTCGATTTCTGGGAAAATTAATTGTTCTTTAATTCCTAAAGTGTAGTTACCACGACCATCGAATGCTGTTTTAGAAACACCTTGGAAGTCACGTACACGAGGTAATGAAACTGCGATTAATTTATCTAAGAATTCATACATTCTTTCTCCGCGAAGTGTAACTTTCGCACCGATTGGCATACCTTCACGTAAACGGAATGTTGCAACTGATTTTTTTGCTTTTGTTACTAATGGTTTTTGACCAGTGATTAATTCTAATTCTTCTACAGCGGTATCTAACACTTTAGAGTTTTGAACTGCATCACCTACACCCATATTTACAACGATTTTTTCGATTTTTGGTACTTCCATTACAGAACTATAGTTGAATTTTTTTACTAAGTTTTCAGTAACTTCAGTATTGTATCTTTCTTTTAAACGGTTCAAAGTGGATCCTCCTTTCAACTAGTTATTAATTATTAGTTTTGATTTCTTCGCCAGATTTTTTAGCGATGCGAACTTTTTTACCATCAACAAATTTGTAACCAACACGAGTAGGTTCGTTTGTTTTAGGATCTAATAATTGTACGTTAGAAACATGGATTGCTGCCTCTGTTTCTAAGATTCCACCTTCAGGATTTAATTGAGTTGGTTTTTGGTGTTTTTTAATAACATTAACACCTTCCACAACGACACGGTCTTTTTTAGGTTCAGTAGCAATTACTTTACCTTCTTTACCTTTGTCTTTACCTGCGATAACTTTTACGTTGTCACCTTTTTTGATATGCATGTGGGCACCTCCTTAAATGATTTGGTTTTTATAAATTAAAGTACTTCTGGTGCTAATGAAACGATTTTCATGAAGTTACCTTCACGTAATTCACGAGCAACAGGACCAAAGATACGAGTACCACGTGGGCCTTTGTCATCACGAATAATGACACATGCATTTTCATCAAACTTGATATAAGAACCATCATTACGGCGAACGCCTGATTTAGTTCTAACGACAACAGCTTTGACTACGTCACCTTTTTTAACAACGCCACCTGGTGTTGCATTTTTAACAGTACATACGATAACATCGCCGATGTTCGCTGTTTTGCGACCAGATCCACCTAATACTTTAATTGTAAGAACTTCACGAGCACCAGAGTTGTCTGCTACTTTTAAACGAGTTTCTTGTTGGATCATTAGTTAAACCTCCCTTATCTCTAATCTTGTATTAAATAATTACTGACTCTTCAACAATTTCTACTAAACGAAAACGTTTTGATGCTGATAAAGGACGAGTTTCTTGAATTTTAACAATGTCTCCTAATTTAGCTGAATTGTTTTCATCATGAGTTTTGTATTTTTTAGAGTATTTTACACGTTTACCGTATAATTTGTGTGTTTTGTAAGTTTCAACTAATACAGTGATAGTTTTGTCCATTTTGTCTGAAACAACTTTACCTACATAAACTTTACGATCGTTTCTTTCACTCACTTTTGTAACCTCCTGTTTCGAATTTATTATTGATTAGCTTTGCTTTCTTCGATTTCTCTTTCACGAGCAACAGTTTTTAGACGTGCAATTGTTTTTCTAACTGTACGAATACGTGCAGTTTCCTCTAATTGACCTGTAGCTAACTGAAAGCGTAGGTTAAAAAGTTCTTCTTTTGAAGATTTGATTTGTTCTTCGATTTCTGAAGTGGTTAAGTCTCTAATTTCCTTAGCTTTCATTTGTTTCACCACCCAATTCTTCACGTTTTACAAACTTAGTTTTCACTGGAAGTTTGTGACTTGCTAAACGTAATGCTTCACGAGCAACTTCTTCTGATACGCCTGCAACCTCGAATAAAATTCTACCTGGTTTTACAACAGCGATCCAGCCTTCAACGGCACCTTTACCAGCACCCATACGTACTTCTAAAGGTTTTTTAGTGTATGGTGTATGTGGGAAGATTTTAATCCAAACTTTCCCGCCACGTTTCATGTAACGTGTCATAGCAATACGAGCAGATTCGATTTGACGAGATGTGATCCAAGATGTTGTAGTAGCTTGTAATCCATACTCACCAAATGTTACATAATTACCGCCTTTTGAACGACCAGTTGTTTTAGGACGATGTTGACGACGATATTTAACACGTTTTGGTAGTAACATTATTATTTTCCTCCTTCACTAGTATTCTTAGTAGGAAGAACTTCACCACGATAAATCCATACTTTAACACCTAATTTACCGTAAGTAGTGTCTGCTTCAGCATGTGCATAATCGATGTCAGCACGTAAAGTATGAAGTGGAACAGTTCCTTCTGAATATTGTTCAGCACGAGCAATGTCAGCTCCGCCTAAACGACCTGATACTTGAGTTTTGATACCTTTAGCACCAAGTTTCATAGCTCTTGAAATAGCTTGTTTTTGTACACGACGGAATGAAGCACGGTTTTCTAATTGACGTGCAATATTCTCAGCAACTAAACGAGCATCGATATCAATTTTTTTGATTTCGATAACGTTGATGTGTACTTTTTTATCAGTTAAGTTGTTTAATTTATTACGAAGTTTTTCAATTTCTGATCCGCCTTTACCAATTACCATACCTGGTTTACCAGTGTGAATAGCAATGTTAATACGGTTAGCAGCACGTTCGATTTCAACGTGAGAAACTGATGCTTCTTTTAATTCGTTATCAATGAATTTACGGATTCTTAAATCTTCGTGTAAAAGTGAAGCGAAATCTTTTTCAGCATACCATTTAGCTTCCCAGTCACGGATGATTCCGACACGAAGTCCGATAGGATTAATTTTTTGACCCACAGTGTTCCCTCCTTAAATAGTTATTAAGCTTCTTTAGCTTCTTCTTTACCGTCACTTACGACGATTGTAATGTGGCTTGTACGTTTATTGATAGCACTTGCACGACCTTGTGCACGTGGACGGAAACGTTTTAAAGTTGGTCCTTCATTTGCATATGCTTCTTTAACAACTAATTCATCAGTGTTCATGTCATAGTTATGTTCAGCATTTGCTAAAGCGGACATTAATACTTTTTCAATTACTGGTGATGAAGCTTTGTTAGTTAATTTTAAAATAGCAATAGCTTCTCCAGCATTTTTACCTCTAATTAAGTCAAGAACTAATCTTACTTTACGAGGTGCGATTCTGATTGTTCTAGCAACCGCTTTTGCTTCCATTAGGATTTCCTCCTCTACTTCTATTTATTATCTTCTAGTTTTTTTATCGTCTGCAGCATGTCCTTTAAATGTACGAGTTGGAGCAAATTCACCTAATTTGTGACCTACCATATCTTCAGTTACATAAACAGGTACATGTTTACGACCATCGTATACTGCAAAAGTATGACCGATGAAATTTGGGAAAATTGTAGAACGACGAGACCATGTTTTGATTACTTGTTTCTTTTCACTTCCGTCTTGACCTTCTACTTTTTTCATTAGATGATCATCAACGAAAGGTCCTTTTTTAATACTACGAGCCATTTGGGCGCCTCCCTTCTTATTGTGTGCGTGCAGCAATTAAGCCGCACACCCAAATAAGTTGTTATTATTTTTTCTTACGTCCACGAACGATAAGTTTGTCTGATGATTTTTTACCACGACGAGTTTTCTTACCAAGCGTTGGTTTACCCCATGGTGACATTGGAGATGGTCTACCGATAGGTGCACGACCTTCACCACCACCGTGTGGGTGATCGTTAGGGTTCATTACTGAACCACGAACTGTAGGACGGATGCCTTTCCATCTAGAACGTCCTGCTTTACCAACATTAACTAATTCATGTTGTAAGTTACCAACTTGACCAATTGTAGCACGGCAAGTTGATAAGATCATACGAACCTCACCAGAACGTAATCTGATTAATACGTATTTACCTTCTTTACCAAGTACTTGTGAACTTGCACCCGCTGAACGAGCTAATTGTCCACCTTTACCAGGTTTTAATTCGATATTATGAATTACAGTACCAACTGGAATGTTTTGTAATGGTAATGCGTTACCAACTTTAATGTCAGCATCTGCACCACTCTCAACTACTTGGCCTACTTGTAATCCTTTTGGAGCAATAATATATCGTTTTTCACCATCAGCATATACTAATAAAGCAATGTTAGCTGAACGGTTTGGATCATATTGAATTGAATCAACTTTTGCAGTGATTCCATCTTTATTACGTTTGAAATCGATAACGCGATATTGACGTTTATGTCCTCCACCATGATGACGAACTGTCAATTTACCTTGGTTGTTACGACCCGCTTTTTTCGGTAGCGGTTGTAATAATGACTTTTCAGGAGTAGATTTCGTGATTTCTGCGAAATCTAAACTAGTCATATTACGACGACCATTTGTTATTGGCTTATACTTTTTAAGAGCCATTGTCGCTTACCTCCTTAATGGTAACTTTTATTTTATTGTTTAGTTGAATAAGTCAATTGAACCTTCTTTTAAAGTAACAATTGCTTTTCTTCTTTTGTTTGTATAGCCTTGGTAACGGCCCATACGTTTTTTCTTAGGTTTGTAGTTGATGATGTTTACATTTGCAACTTTAACGTCGAAAATTTCTTCAACTGCAATTTTAACTTGTGTTTTATTAGCACGAGTATCTACGTCAAAAGTATATTTATCTTCAGCCATTGCTTCAGAAGATTTTTCAGTGATTACGGGGCGCTTAAGAACATCTCTTGCTTCCATTATCCGAGCACCTCCTCAACTTTTTTCGCAGCTGATTCAGTAATAATAACACTGTCAGCGCTAGTAATATCTAAAACGTTTAATCCTTGAGCTGTACTAACTTGTACACCAGGAATGTTACGTGCAGATAATTCAACGTTTACGTCTTCACTATCGGTAACTACTAACACTTTTTTAGGTTGTTCAAGTGTAGTTAATACATTTTTGAATTCTTTTGTTTTTGGAGCTTCAAAACCAAAATTATCAACGATAGTGAAGCTGTTTTCTTTAACTTTGAAAGATAATGCAGAACGTAATGCTAAACGACGCATTTTCTTAGGCATTTTGTATGCATAGCTTCTTGGTGTTGGTCCAAATACGATACCACCACCACGCCATTGTGGAGCACGGATTGTACCTTGACGCGCACGTCCTGTACCTTTTTGTCTCCATGGTTTACGTCCGCCACCACGTACAGCTGAACGATTTTTAACTGCGTGAGTTCCTTGACGTAATGAAGCACGTTGTAAGTTAATTGCTTCGAAAAGAACACTGTTGTTTGGTTCAATAGCGAATACTGAATCGCTTAATTCAACAGAACCTGATTTAGATCCGTCTACTTTTAATACATCATAATTAGCCATTATGCTTTTCCTCCTTTCGCTACTTATTATTTATTACCTTTTTTAATTGAAGTTTGGATTTCTACGAAACCTTTTTTAGGTCCAGGCACGTTACCTTTTACTAAAATTACATTGTTTTCTGTATCAACTTGAACTACTTCTAAGTTTTGAACAGTAACTGTATTTCCACCCATACGTCCAGGCATTTTTTGGCCTTTGAATACTCTTGAAGCATCTGAAGCCATACCTACTGAACCTGGGGCTCTATGGAAATGAGAACCGTGAGCCATTGGTCCACGACCTTGGCCATGACGTTTAATAGCACCTTGGAAACCTTTACCTTTTGAAGTTCCTGTTACATCAATAATGTCTCCAGCTTCAAAAGTATCAACTGTGACTTCTTGACCTACTTCGTATTCATCAACATTAACGTTTCTGAATTCGCGAATGAAGCGCTTAGGTGCTGTGCCCGCTTTCTTAGCGTGACCTTCAGCTGGTTTATTAGCATATTTATTAGATTTAGCATCTTTTTTGTATGCTTTTTTGTCTTCAAAACCTACTTGGATAGCGTTATAACCATCTACTTCTTCAGTTTTCTTTTGTAATACTACGTTTTGACTTGCTTCTACTACTGTAACTGGGATTAATTCACCGTTTTCTCCGAATACTTGTGTCATCCCAATTTTTCTTCCTAAGATTCCTTTGGTCATCGAAAGTCCACCTCCTAAAATTTTCTATTATAATTTAATTTCGATGTCTACACCAGATGGTAAGTTTAATCCCATTAGGGCATCAACTGTTTTTGGTGTTGGGTTAACAATATCGATTAAACGTTTATGAGTACGTTGTTCGAATTGTTCACGTGAATCTTTGTACTTATGCACCGCACGAATAATTGTATAAACTGACTTTTCAGTTGGTAACGGGATTGGTCCAGAAACTTCTGCACCAGAACGTTTTGCAGTTTCAACAATTTTCTCTGCTGATTGATCAATCACACGGTGATCGTAAGCTTTTAATCTGATTCTGATTTTTTGTTTTGCCATAATTTTCCCTCCTTATTCGTCTACTTTAAAAGTGATAGACTTCTCCACGAAAACTATCTCACACAACGCCATGGCAAAGCGGCCGGGTGTGTCAGTAACCTTTCGCTTCATCGCTTTCATCAAGTCCAACATTAGATATGTTACAGGAAAAACAGTGATAAATCAAGGTTTTTCTGTAACTTTTTGTACTTTGTCTAACACATACCTAAGTATTGTACTTTAAATAGTTTTGTACATCAACCATTTTAAGTAAATTTTTCCCCTTTTTTTGTTTTTACTTTATAATGTATATAAGTTAAGTCTTAAATTAAGCTTTTACTATTATAATAGTAGGAATTTAAAATTTGTTTTTAATAAATAGTGGGAGGCGTATTTATATTGAAAAGAAATACTAAAGTAGCTCTTGCCCTAATAAGTTTCTTCTTATTAGTATGTGAATTTTTCTATGGCATTCCTTTTCTAGGCGGAAGCTTTATATTAGGTTTTGGTTGGCAACCATTGTTAATTAATGCTTTTTTATATCTCATACTAGCAGTTATTCTTTTAGTTGATAATCAAAATGCAATCAAGCCTATGTCAATTATTCCAATAATTGGTATTGTGGGATCTTTTGTTGCATTTATTCCAATTGTAGGAATGTTTGTTCATTGGGTGCTATTTTTCTTACTGGTCTTCTTTATTTTTATAGTATTGAGTGCACCTACCTATATTCGTAATAAAGATGCAAAAGTCATTTACACTCAGTACAAAGATGATCATTCAAATAAATGGTAAAAAAAGGACGATGTCTCTTAATAGAGCATCGTCCTTTTCCTTATTAACCGTGTACAAATACGAAATATAAAATAAATAGTACCATTAAGAAATACATAATTGGATGTACTTCTTTGTGTTTTTTTGTGATAAGCATAGTTATTGGATAAAATATAAATCCGCAAGCGATACCAGTCGCAATTGAATATGATAGTGGCATCATAATAATTGTTATAAATGCTGGAACTGCAACTTCAAATTTCTTCCAATTTATTTCTGCAAAGTTAGCTGCCATTAAAATCCCAACTACTACTAATGCAGGTGTTGTTACTGCACTTGTAACAATTTCAATTAACGGACTAAAGAATAATGCTAAAAGGAAACAAATCCCTGTCACGATACTAGCAAAACCTGTTCTCGCACCCACAGCTACACCAGAAGTAGATTCAATATAAGACGTAGTTGTTGTTGTGCCAAAAACGGCACCAACAATAGTAGCTAAAGAGTCAGCAAATAAAGCTCTACCTGCTCTAGGAAGCTTATTATCTTTCATAATACCTGCTTGAGTAGCTACTGCCACTAATGTTCCAGCAGTATCAAAGAAATCTATAAAGAAGAAAGTTAAAATTACAATTAAAAATTGAATCGTAAATAATTGACTTGGATCCTTAAAGGCTTCAAATGCAGCACCGAATGTTGGTGTTATACTAGGGATTTTACCAACTACGCCAGAAGGTGTTTGTATTAATCCAGTTATCATTCCAACTATAGAAGTTATAATCATACCTATAAAAATTGAACCTGGTACTTTTCTAGCATATAGAATAATTGTAATCGCAATACCAAAGATTGCTAATAAAACTGAACCTTTTGTTAAATGTCCTAATGTAACTAATGTTGAGTCATTTTTCACAATGATGCCAGCACTTTGTAAACCTACAAAGGTAATAAATAATCCTATACCAGCAGATACAGCCATTTTCATTTGATATGGAATAGCATTGATTATTATCTCTCGAAGACCGGTTGCTGTAAGTATCGCAAAGAATATACCTGAACAAAGCACGCCAGTTAAACCTATTTGCCAAGGAATTCCCATCGTTAAAACTACTGTAAAAGCAAAGAACGCATTAAGTCCCATTCCTGGCGCAAGTGCTATTGGATATTTTGCAATAAGTCCCATAAATAAAGAACCAACAAACGCTGCTAAAGCAGTTGCCACGAAAATAGCTCCTTGATCCATTTTCATGTCACCTGATACACCTTTAACTCCTGCTAAACTTAATACTTGAGGATTTACAGCTAAAATGTATGCCATTGATAAGAAAGTTGTGATACCACCGATTATCTCTTTCTTATAATTAGTATCATACTCGTCGAATTGAAAGTATTTTTTCACGGTTTTAAACTCCTTTTATTAAAATACTTTAATATTTTAATATTACTTTTCGAAAAACACAATAATAAAAACGAACTTTTTTACCAACAAATATGATTAAGTTCGATTTTAAACTATAATTTCAAGTTTTTTAATGCATCTTTAAACGGATTATTCTCAAGTGAATCCTCATTATTCATATACTTTTTCATTTCTTTTTTAGATACTTTGCCACTGGATTTATTTTTAAATCGTTTATCCATCTTTTCTTGTGTTTCAGTATGACCACAGACACATCGATAAACTGCATCTTTTCCACGTCCAAATAATGTCATTTTCTTCTTACAATTTGGACAACGTGCATTTGTCTTACGTTGGACATTCTTTTTAGTTTTACATGTAGGATCTTGACATACTAACATTTGTCCATTTTTAGTTTTAACTTTAATCATGAATTTTCCACATGTCGGACATTCAGTAGTAGTTAAATTATCATGCTTATACTTTTGCTCGCTATTTTTAATAGTATTTACAATCGATTGAGTAAATGTCTTCATTTCGTCAATAAAGTGTCGAGAATTATATCTTCCTTTTTCTATTAATAATAGTTTCTCTTCCCACTCGGCAGTTAATAATGGAGATGTTAATTCTTGAGGCGCTAAATCCAGAATTTGCTTTCCTTTAGATGTTACTTTGATTTTGCCATCTCTAGATTCGATTGCATTAAGATTAAATAGTTTCTCAATTATATCTGCTCTTGTAGCAACTGTGCCAATCCCTCCAGTTTGTCTCAATGTGTTAGCATGTTTCTTTTCTTTAAGTTGTATATAATTTTGGGGGTTCTCCATGGCTTTTAGCAATGAACCTTCGTTAAAGTAATCAGGTGGTGTTGTTTCATGTTCATTTACTTTTAAACTTTGAAGGTGATACTTTTCCCCTTTTTGAAAAGCAACTTTCTTTACCACATTATCACTGTTCATTTTAAGTGCTTTATAACCTAGTTGACGTGTGGCTTTTTCATTAAAAACGAAGATATGTTGGCCAACAGTAACATTAACTCTAACCGCTTCATATTCATGAGGTGCCATTAAAGATTCTAGGAACCTTTCAGCTACCATCATATATATCTTACTTTCTCTGTTACTCAAACTTTGCATATCCGGACGTACTTCTGTTGGAATAATTGCGTGATGATCTGATACTTTATGATTATTAAAAATCCGCATTTTACTTGAATAAGATTGCCCCAACAATGATTTGACTTGTGATTTATAGTCAGTTGATAATAAAGCATAAAGTCGTTCTTTAATAGTATCCACCATATCATCTGTTAAATAATTAGAATCTGTACGTGGGTAAGTAAGAACTTTATGGCGTTCATATAAATTTTGAATGGTATTAAGTGTTTCCTTAGGCCCCATTTTGTATCGTTGGTATGCCTCTTGTTGCAAATCAGTTAAGTTATACAGAGGCTTAGGATGACTTTTTTTAACTTTCTTTTCAACACTATCAACATTACCTTCTACATGTTCTATTTCATTAGCAATTTGAGTTGCGTCTTCTCTAGTCATGTGCTGCTTATTTGTCCTTAATTGGAAAGTTAATCCACCTATTTCAGTAGATAGAGTATAATATTTCTTCGGTTTAAAATGATTGATTTCTTGTTGTCTAGCATTAACTAATTGGATTGTTGGTGTTTGAACTCGACCCAATGATAATTGAGCGTCATATTTCGTCGTTAACGCACGTGTTGCATTGATACCCACAATCCAATCCGCTTCACTTCTAGCTAATGCTGCTTCATAAAGATGTTGAAATTCACGTCCGTCTTTAAGCTTTTTAAATCCCTCTTGAATTGCTTTTTTGGTTACGGAGCTAATCCACAAGCGCTTAATCGGTTTTTTATTATGAACTTTATCCAATATTAACCGTGCAACTAGTTCCCCTTCTCTTCCAGCATCAGTTGCTATAATAATTTCTTTCACTTTTTTATCTAAAATCAGTGACTTAACAGTTTTAAATTGTTTACTTGTTTTACTAATAACTACTGTTTGCATGTGCTTCGGTATGATAGGTAAATCTTCAAGTTTCCATTCCTTGTACGCTTTATCATAGTGTTCCGGCTGTGCATTAGTGACTAAATGACCCAATGCCCATGTGACAACATACTTTTCGTTTTCAATATATCCATTACGTCTTCCCTTTATGTTCATAGCTTCAGCTATATCTCTAGCTACGGATGGTTTCTCTGCCAAAATTAATGATTTCATAGAACTTTCCTTTCAATAAAAGATCTCTTAATACATGTATTTGATGTAAATACAATTGTAACACGATAGACAATAGTCTAAACTTTCAATTACTAATAAATAAACTTATAATTAATTTAACAAAATGATATTGAAATGGAGGTACGCTATGGACATAGTCAAAGTAAGCAACCTGAACCAAATCATATCTTTTATTAATACATCATCAGACACCCTTGCGTCTTATATATATAAACTTCATACGTCTAAAAGTGATGTAGAACAGTTACTAAATGAATCTATCCATACCACTGGTGTTTTCTGTTTAATAGAAGATGATTCAATTGTCGCATTAATCACTGGAATTTTATATGAAGAAGATAAATACAAAGTTATTGGACCATTTGTTAGTAAAGATTTCACTCTTACAGATAATCATTTTATCTCATTATTTTCTGCATTAATGGAATCACAATCTGAGCATGCTACTTTTAACTTCTCTTATAATGATTGTGCACAAGATTCAAAACCTTTAATGAAGCTAATTCATGCGAATTATAACTTCACAGATTACTATTTAAATGTTTCTAAATCATTAAATGAACCCGAATCAGATTTCAATATCATTGAATATCAGCCAGGGTTCCAAAGAGCTTTCAGTAAGTTACATGAACAGACGTTTAGACACAACGCATTAACTCCTAAAGAAATAGTCAATACTTTAGATGAACATAACCGATTATTTTTATTTGTTAGTGAAGGCTTGTTAAAAGGATACCTTTATTTACAAATAGACACGCTATCATCACTAGCTGAAATACGATATTTTAGTTCACATACTGATTATCGTCTCAAAGGGATAGCATTTGACTTACTTTCATATGCAATTCATTATGCATTTGAGCATTTTTCTATTGATAAAGTTTATTTTAAAATACGTAGTAAAAATGTCACTTTAGTTGAACGATTTAATGAATTGGGATTCGAAATTGAAAGTGAATATACTAAATATAAAATTGATCCAAGTCATTTGAATTACTAGCATGCCATTAGAGCATATTAAGATAATTACACATTAAATCTTAATATGCTTTTTTTATTTACTTCAACGTATGAGCGTTTACATTTTAAAAGTTATTTTTTTCAGATAAAATGTTCACGAGTGTTATAGGAAGGAAACACTTGAAGTAAATAAATAAGGAGAGTGTTTACATAATGCAATTTATAGATATACTTATCGCATTATTACCTGCCCTATTTTGGGGGAGTGTCGTTTTAATTAATGTTTTTGTTGGGGGCGGACCTTATAACCAAATAAGAGGTACAACACTGGGTGCACTTATAGTTGGTATTGTATTACTCTTAATTGGTAAAGCACAATTTGATAATTTAACAGTGATTATTGTTGGTTTAATATCAGGTGCTTTGTGGGCCTTTGGACAAGGTAACCAATTACGTTCAATTAGTTTAATTGGCGTTTCTAAAACAATGCCTATTTCTACAGGTATGCAATTAGTTGGTACTACATTATTTAGTGCTATTTTTCTTGGAGAATGGAGTACTGGTATTCAAGTAACAATGGGAATTATTGCCATGGTTCTATTAGTTACAGGTATCGCGTTAACCTCTTTACGCGGTAAAAATGAAGGAAAATCGAATGATCCAGAATTTAAGAAAGCAATGTTAATATTAGTGATTTCAACAGTTGGCTATGTCGGATATGTAGTAATAGCCGATATCTTTGGTGTCAGTGGTACTGATGCATTATTCTTCCAATCAATTGGTATGGCTATAGGTGGCTTCTTGTTATCAATGAAACATGAAACTAATATTAAATCTACAGCCCTTAACTTAATACCAGGTGTTGTATGGGCGATTGGTAACTTATTTATGTTCTATTCACAACCTAAAGTTGGTGTTGCAACAAGTTTCTCATTATCACAATTACTCGTAATCGTTTCTACACTAGGTGGTATTTTCTTACTAGGTGAGAAAAAAGACAAACGCCAAATGATTGGAATTTGGTCTGGTATAATCTTAATCGTTATTGCCGCATTTATACTCGGTAATCTTAAATAAATTAACATTACAAAGGAGGAACCAAAATGTTTTCAGATTTAGAAGGTAAAGTCGTAATTATAACTGGTGCTGGGAGTGGTATTGGTAAATCCTTTGCAGAGAACTTTGGTAAATCATAAGCAAAAGTAGTTTTAAATTATCGCTCTGACCGTCATTTAGATGAAATTGAAGAAATTAAGCATATGATTAGTGATGCTGGTGGTGAAGCAATTGCCGTACAAGCTGATGTGGCTGTCGAGGAAGATGTAAAACGATTAGTTCAATCTGCTGTTATAGAATTTGGCACGCTAGATATTATGATAAATAATGCAGGATTTGAAAAACCTATCCCAACCCATAAAATGTCAGTTGATGAATGGCAAAAAGTGATAGATATTAATTTAACTGGTGCATTCATAGGTTCTAGAGAAGCGGTTAATCAATTTTTAAAAGAAGATAAAAAAGGAATAATCATCAATACATCAAGTGTACATGATACGATTCCATGGCCTAATTATGTTAATTATGCTGCTAGTAAGGGTGGCTTAAAGTTAATGATGGAAACAATGTCTATGGAATACGCACAATATGGTATACGCATAAACAACATTTCTCCAGGTGCGATAGTCACTGAGCATACTAAGGAGAAATTCTCTGATCCAGAAACTCGTGCTGAGACATTGGAAATGATTCCGGCTAAAGAAATTGGTGAAGAACAAGATGTAGCTAATGTGGCATTATTCTTAGCTTCAAATTTAGCGAACTATATTCACGGTACTACCATTTACGTTGATGGTGGTATGACTAACTACCCTGCCTTTATGGGTGGTAAGGGTTGAATTTCAAACACTATGCAATAAAAAGCAAGCAATCCTTAAAGTAGAATTGCTTGCTTTTTTCTATTTAATCAAACAAATATCGCTTGATAAACATATAAAATGATTATACTCAAGATAATCGAAATGTTAGTAACCATACCTACTAAAGGCAATGTCTTGTATTTAAATTGAATAGAATACGGAATAATCGCTACTCCTACTGGTAATAACCAAGCAATGAATAATGTCGTTTTAATCATATTATCTGAAACGGGTAAGAAGAAATGAACGAGTAAACCAGCTAATAAACCTAAACCATAATGAGCTAATAAATATTTAACTGCGATTGGTAGGAAATGACGTTCAATTTTAAAATTAAGCATAACACCTAAAAGAATCATTGATAGTGGCATATTCGCTTTAGATATTATAGTGAAAAAATCAATTGATACTTTAGGCAAATGAATATTTAACATATTTAAAGTAAACATGACGATATATGTGACAAGGGGCACAGAAGTAATTAACTTTTTGCCTAAAAATTTAAAATCAAACTGATCTCCACCTTGACTGAAATAGCTTCCTACAAAATAAGTTACTCCAAACATAATAATTGCCCCACCTATATCAGCCATTCCAAAATAAATCATTCCATTTTTGGGCCAAATCGTATCAACAAGTGGATATGCAAATAAACCTATATTAAGTGATGCAGTCATCATTCCAACTGTACCTTTTATATGATTGTTATGCTTATTAAACAGCCACAATACAGTGACTTTAGCAAGGACGCCATACACAATCATCATTATAGGTAATATCGAAAATGAAAAATCTAATTCTGCACTATTGAGATTGACAATGACTAAAGAAGGTAGTGTGACATTGAGTACTAATGTTGATAATACCTGACTATCTGCCGCTTTTAAAAAGTTTATCCGTTTCAATAAATAACCTAATGCTATTAAAAGAATAATCATTATAAACTGCTCTGTCACGATAGTTCCTTCCTTCTTTTTAACATTATAATTACAGTTAATTACTTTAACATAATTTACTTCATTTTTAGAAGTGGATTGTTTCATGATATAATTCAATGTGATTGTTAAATTTTGAAATTAAAGGGGTTTAAGATTAATGAATTTAGAATCAAAATTAGATGAATTAAAGTATGATTATGTTCGTTTACAAAATGACCTCGAGAAACGGGAATCTTTAAATCAAAATATAGACCCTCTCGTTAAGCAACTTGAAAATATTGAATTACAAATCTCTGAGATACGTTCAAAGTTACGTCAGAAATAAATAATTTTTCTATCTTATGAGATGATTAAAGTTGTGTAAATCTAGTATGATTTCTATTCAATAATTCAATCAGCTACTTCGAATTTGTTATATAGAATCAAAATTATATTTTGTCTAAGGTTCATTATAGAAAGGAAGACAACAAGTGAAACTTTACTTATTATTATTGACTATTTTATATCTCATCGTTAGTTACATAAGCATTTTTAAAATGCATTCGATTATTACTCGCATTTTACGCATTATTATGGGTGTATTATTACTGTTTGTATTAGCAGTTACAACTCTACAATTCCCTGCTGAAAACTGGTGGGTATTTATTGTTTTAGCATTACTGGTTGGTAATGTTGAAGTTACCGCATTCAAAGAATTGAAACATGATACTAAAGCTGTTTCAATTTTAAATATTTTATCAGTTATATTATTTATCATTTATGTTATTTTAACTTTTATCATGTATTAAATTAGTATAATTCAGTCAACTACTGTCAATATATAGTTATAGCCTGAGACATTGATTAATGTCCCAGGCTTTTGTTCTTTATTTTCTTGTTAACCTACCTTTAAGTGTAAAGAGAATTTCGTAAATTACGGGAACAACAATTAATGTAAGTAGTGTAGATGAAATCAATCCTCCGATTACAGTTGCTGCCATACCTTTTGAAATTAATATTGAACTATCTTGTCCAAATAATAAAGGCAATAATGCACCAATTGTTGCAATGGCAGTCATAAGTATTGGTCTAATACGAGTGCTTCCCGCTTCTAACAATGCCTCCTTCATTGGCATACCTTCATGTTCATTTGTTATCACACGATCAATTAACACTATGGCATTGGTTACTACGATACCAATTAACATTAACATTCCAATTAAACTTGGAACAGATATTGTTTCACCTGTAATCAATAATGCTAATACGACACCAATAATAGTAAATGGTAGTGAGAATAGTATTGTGAAAGGTGCTAAGCCACCTTTAAATGTGATGACTAATACTAAATATACGATAACAATAGCGACTAACATGGCGAATGCCAATTGAGTCATTGCTTGATTAATGTCATCAGTAGCACCACCCACATTAATTTTAACGTTGTCTGGTTTATCTATATTATTGATTTTTTTCATTACCTTACTAGATACACCACCTACGTCTGAATCAGTAATTTTACCGGAAACAGTTGTTGCGTAGTCACCATCTTCTTGAACTAATTTACTTGGCGTAGTTGTACGTTCTAGTTCGGCTATATCTTTAAGTTTTACCGTTTCGCCTGTTGGGGATTTTAATTCCATATTATTTAATTTATTTCGAGACCAATCCGTCTGCTTGTTTTGTTTTACTTTAACATCGACTTTATTGTCATTTTCTTTAACTGTAGTAATCGTCTTTTCAGGCAAATTCTCATTTAAATTTAATGCTAATTGTCCTGCAGAAATACCTTTCTCTGTTGCTTTATTTTGATCTACTTTAATTTCATATTGATCATAGGTTTGCGATAAATCTGATTTTACATTGGTGATTCCGTTTACTGATTTCATCTTTTGCTCTACTTTAGCAACTGTATCTTTAATTGCATTCGTAGATGGCCCTTTGACTGTAACTTCAACTAAATCATTACCAGAACCATTTCCCATGTCTTGATTTTTCCATTCACCTGGTTGATTCATTTTTGATAAATGGGAGATAACTTTATCAGGCTCTTCTTCAAAGTTAGGTGTATCTTTGTCATATTCAACCATAATAGCCATACTATTCGTACTACCAGTTGGGTCTGCTGGTGAAGGACCTCCCACTGAATATTGAACTGTTTTTACTTTATCCTTGGATTGTAAATATTTTTGTGCTTGCTTTGCATGATCTAAAACAGCTTTTTCAGTTTCACCGGGTTTAGGTGTATAGGTTACGGCTAAGAACTTGTCATCACCTGTTGAAATATAGCTTGTACCTAATTTTGCACCACCTAACGCAATGCTTCCTACTAGAATAACGACACTAATAATTAAGACAATCCATTTATGATTTAATGACCAGTTTAAAATTTCACGATAACTCTTGCTTACAACACCTAGTCCTCTATCATTCTGATGTTGTGAATTACGTTTTAACTTAATACCTTTTTTGAAAAATGTAGAAGCCAATGCTGGCACCACAGTAATGGATACAAGTAAAGATGCTAATAAACTAAATGCAATTGCTAATGCGAAAGGTCTAAACATTTCACCAACTGAACCTGACACAAATGCTAGTGGTAAGAACACGATTATAGTAACAATTGTAGAAGATAAAATCGGTTTAAATACTTCTCTTGTTGCACTAATGACTAAATTGTTGCCAGACAATTCTTCTTTAGGATCTGATAATCTTCGATAAATATTCTCTACAACAACAATTGAGTCATCTATCACACGACCGATAGCAATTGTTAACGCACCTAATGTCAAAATGTTTAGCGATACATCACTTAATTTTAATGCGATAAGTGCCATTAAAATCGAAAGCGGAATGGAAACAATTGAGATAGCCGTTGTTCTAATATTTCTCAAGAATAATAAGATAACTATAATTGCGACAATCGTTCCTAAAGCTGCTTTTTCAACCATTGTATATAATGAATCTTCAATTGGTTTAGCAGTATCCATGGTTTTCGTAGCTTTTATGTCATCATTATTTTTTACAAATTCATCAATTTTCTTTTGAGCTTCTTTAGCAACTTGAACTGTGTTGGCATCTTGTGCTTTCATAATTTGTACATTAACTGCATCTTTACCGTTCGTCTTAGAAATTGACTCACGTTCATCTCCCACAGTTATTGTTGCTAAATCACTTAATGGGACGCTAGGCATTTCTCCACTTGAAGCTTGAGATTGATTAGTCATTTGAGATTGAGAACTTGAAGATGATGTATTATCTCCAGTACTACTCATCTCACTACTTGATTGATCATCACTACTGCCTGATTGACTCTGGCCACTTATTGTTAATGGGATTTCTAAGTCTTTGAGTGCTTTAACAGATTTAAATTGACCATCAACTACTAAAGATTTTTCATTTTTTCCAAATTGAAATAATCCTAGAGGTGTTTCACGAGTTGCTGTTTTTATGTAATTTTCTACGTCATCAGCTGTTAGTCCCGCTTCATCTAATTTGTTTTGTTTAAATTTCAATGTAACTTGTCTCGTTGTTTGACCATTAAGTTGAGCATTCTGAACGCCATCAACGGTTTGTAATTTAGGAATAAGTTGGTCATTGATTTCTTTTGTTGTGGTTTTTAAGTCATCATTTTTATTAGTAAATGAATAAGCTACAATTGGGAATGCATCCATAGAATTTCGTGTTAATTCTGGCTCACTAACCCCATCTTTAAAGTCTAATTTATCTATTTCTTTCTTTAATACTTCTTCAGCTTTATCCATGTCTGTACCGTTATTATATTCAACAGTTACAATTGATGCATTTTGTATCGACTGTGTCTCTACACTTTTAACATATGCTAGAGATCGTACTTGGTTATCAATTTTAGAACTAATCTCATCTTGGGTTGTTTGAGGTGTAGCACCTGGCATTGTTGTTTGTACAGATATAACTGGATTTTCGACATCTGGAAGTAATTCTAATTTTAATTTAGCACTAGAATATACGCCTCCTAAAATTACTAAAACAACCATTAAGAAAATTGCGAATTTATTTCCCAACGAGAACGTTAACATCTTCTTTATCACTTATTTACTTCCCCCATTCTTTTTCTTTTAAAAAGCTATAATTTTTTTATTTTTTAATCATTCCTATTATCCTAAAAAAATCTGAACGTCACAATGATTATTGTGGAATCGTTCAGATTTAAATTTAATCGTTAATGACTATTTGCCTTTTAATTTACGAGAAATTTTAATTTTAGCTTTTGTTAATCGCGGTTTAACTTGTTCAATTAATTGATAAAGGGGTTGATTTAATACATAGTCAAATTCGCCTATCTTTTCACTTAAATAAGTGCCCCAGACACGTTTGAATGCCCATAAACCGTAGTGTTCAGAGTCTTTATCTGGATTATTATCAGTTCCACCAAAATCATATGTTTTAGAGCCATGTTCACGCGCAAACTTCATCATCTCATATTGCATATGATGGTTAGGCAAGAAGTCACGGTAATCATTCGATGAAGCACCATATAAATAATATGATTTAGATCCTGCAAACATTAACAATGCACCAGATAAATAAATTCCATTAGGATGTTTTGCTAATAAGTCAGTCATGTCGTCTTTTCTTTCAATAGATTTTTGAATTTTAGCTTCGACATCGTTTAATTTATTTTTAGTCTTGTTACTTTGCTTTCTCTCATATTTATTTTGAAGTTGTGTTTTTTCGTTTTCAAGTTCCTCAAGTTCATTATCAATATCATCTAAGACAGGTTTTGGTTCTAATTTCACAAGGAATAATTCAGCATCGCCATCTTCATGAAGTGAATCATAAATATTTTGGAAATAGCTTAAATCACGTGTTAAAAAGCCGTCACGTTCTCCTGTTATTTTCATTAATTCAGCGAAATTTTTAAGCCCTTCTCGATTTGAACGTTCAACTTTAGTACCACGTTTCAATGAGAGTCTTACTTTAGAACGATTACGGCGCTCAAAACTTTGGAATATTTCCTCATCTGATTTATCAATTGGCGTAATCATTGTCATACGTGGTTGAATATAGTCTTTAGACAACCCTTCTTTGAAACCTTTATGTTTGAAACCTAGCGCATTTAAATTTTTAAGTGCATCTATGCCTTTATCAACTTCTACATCTGGATCAATTTTAATAGCATAGGCTTTTTCTGCTTTAGCTACTTTTTTAGTTTCTTCTAATAACTGTTCCAATGCAGCTTTATCACTATAATCCGTTACGAAACCACGAGAAACGTAACATAGCGTGAATGGTAGTTTAGGTATCTTTTTAAATAATAATTGACCTACACCTTTAATCTCACCATCTTCGCCCACTGCCACACGCTTTGAATACCATCCTGTTAGGCGTTTAGTTTCTGCCCATTTTGTTAACTGTAATAAATCACCATTAGGATGAGCTTTCACAAACGCATCATGCTCTTGGTTAGTGATATTCATCTTTTCCATGCTATAAAAACTCCTTTTTCTTTACATTAATTATAATTATACAATGTCATGTTTTGAGTGTCGACAAACTCGCCGTGCAATTAAAATATTATTTCTAGTTTTAAATTTTTGATATAATATATAAACTTAAAATTTTAAATTAGTCTTTAAAAAGAGGTTTAACATGCGATATTTATTATTAATACTATTTATTTTGTTTAACGCGATAGCTATTGTTGTCACTATGACTCAACCTTTAACAGTTTCATATTTTAGTTTAAGAGTAATGTTCGTTGGACTGTCATTCGTCTTAACTATCTTTTTCTCGCTTTTAAGGAAGTCTAAAGTAACTACATATCTCAGCATATTATCTCTAATACTTTCAATCGTTCATATGTCACTAATCGCCCATAGTACTTATATTTATCTATACTAATCTTCAGGCTCGAATCGATATTTTGCACCTTTCGTAATAATTGAGTATGGTGCAGTTGTTTCTGTATCTTTAAATATAATCGTGTTATAGCCTGACGTTTTACCATCTTGAATACGGTAAATAATATGGTCTACCGTTAATTGTACATCTGTATAATTATCTCCTTCTTCAAGGATAGTCACATCGAACCATTTTTTCCATTTAGATAGTGTTTTAGAGCGTTTTTCACTATCAATAATTATTTTATGGATTTTAAATTGTTTTTGGAAAAGAGGGTCTAATTTCTGATTGTGCACTTCTTCCCTTTCCTCCCATTCTATGAAAAATGGAGGCTTTACCATGTAATCAGGGTCTGCAATGTAAAGTAATTTCCAATTTACTTTATCACCTTTTTTATTCTCTCTATGCATTTCGACTGGTCCAATCGCATCAATGTTGCGTTCTTCTAAAGATTGTTTTATTAATTCAATATTTGATGTTCTTAATGCTATTGTTTTAAACCCTTGTTTGTAGTGATCTTGAACGATTTTAGTCGCAAAAGCAACACGACCTTCTTCTGTTTTAGCCTCTTTATTTAATTTTTCTTTATCTTCTACATCTATCAATTCTATGTAATTTTCATTAATATATGATAAACGATTGAATGTTCCAAATTTGTGATGTTTGCCACCAGAACTAATTTTCAGAATTTCTCCTGGATATTTAAAATTTTTAAGATTGTCTACATAATGAATAATATGGTCAAATCTGAGTTCCATTGATCGTATTCCCCTTTAATTGTTCGACTTGCATCTATCTTATCAAACTTCTTGTATGATTACTTCTTTTATTCACATAACTTATTGATTTAGTATTGCATTTTTTAAAAAAACGTCATATAATATTTTTCGTCTCAAAATAGTTAGCAAAGCTAACTTATTGGAAGGAGTCTATTATGTTAACAAATGAATTTTTTAACAGTTTCATCGGTTTATACCGACCATATATGAAACGAACGCAATCGATACTCGACCAATTTGATTTACATCCTGGTCAATGGTTGATCTTAAGAGATATTGCCAGTACCTCTCCAACGACCTTAGTTCATATTTCTAAACGTCGTTTTATAGAAAAACCCACTACACGTAAAATTATTAAAGTGTTATATGATAAAGAGTTATTAATTGTAGAAACAAGTAAGGAAGATAAACGTGAGAAGTTACTAAGTCTCTCTGATAAAGGTCAAATATTATATGAAGACGTTTATCGTAAGATATTACCAGTTCAGCGTGAGCTTATTAAAAATGCTGGATTATCTGACGTAGAACTTGAAAATGTTATTTCAGTAATGAACAAACTTCATCATGCATTCTTAGAGGAGGAATCAGAATGACTCAGAATACGAATGTAAAGCAGCCTATTTTCACGAAAAGTTTTACAGTCAATTTCTCAATCAATTTTTTCGTTTATTTATGTATGTATCTTTTATTAGTAATTATTGCTGATTATTGTAAGACTACTTATCACGCCTCAGATAGTTTAGCTGGATTAGTAGTAGGATTATTTATTATCGGTTCTTTAATAGGTAGATTTGGAACTGGTAAATATGTAAATAAATTTGGTCCCAAAAAAATATTAATTACTGGATTATTATTGCTTGTGATTACACAATTACTTTACTTCATCCCTGGATCAATCACATTCTTAATGTTCGTACGTCTAATTAACGGGATTGCGACTGCTATAGCTACTACTGCAACTGGTACTATTGCAGCACATGTCACACCTGTTGAGCGTAAGAGCGAAGGTATTAGTCTATTTTCACTTAGTTTAGTACTTGGTACAGCTATAGGCCCATTCTTCGGTATCTTATTATTAAAATCATTCTCTATCAATTTACTATTTGCTATATGTGTAGTTTTAGGTGTGATCAGTTTAATAATTTCACTATTTATTAAAATTGATTTTGATGCTGTTCTTAATAAAACAGATGCTAAAATTGCTAAAGCATCAGGCTTTAATATACACAACTTCATTGCAAAAGAAGCAGTACCAGTATCAATAGTTATGATGATTATTGCACTGAACTATGCTTCTATACTGACTTTCTTGAAATTTTTTGCTGAACAACGTCATTTATTAGAAGCATCTAGTTACTTCTTTATTTGTTACGCGATCGCTTCTTTAATTACACGTCCAATTGCAGGTCAAATGATTGATGCACGTACTGAAAATGTTGTCGTTTATCCTGCATTTATCGCACTTATCATTACTTTTGTAGTATTAGTATTCAGTTATAGTGGATGGATGTTATTACTAGCTGGTGTCTTCTTAGGTATTGGTTATGGTAATTTATCATCATCTATGCAGGCTATTGCCATTAAAGTGTCCCCTACTAATAAATATGGGATTGCAACTTCAACTTACTTTATTGGTCTAGATATAGGTATAGGATTTGGTCCATCTTTATTAGGCTTATTCACAGGTTTCATTAGTTATACAGAAGTTTATATCATAATGGCTATCGTCGCTGCACTTAGCACCGTACTTTACTTTATTGTTCATGGAAGAAAAGTAAAAACACAATTAAATTAATATCTAGAAAGCGCTAGAAAATATGTCAATATTTCCCAGCGCTTTTTATAATCTATTAATTAGCAATACTAATTGCTTCAATTTCAGATTTCATTTTATCAAGTAATTTCTGTTGCGTTGCATTAAAGAAATAAAATACTTGTCGTTCATCAGTTTCAGATCGTAATTTAGAAATAAGTTCTTTCTTATAAATTTTACGTATTATTACATCTATTTTACTTGTATCCCACAACATCTCGAAATGTAATGTGTCACGTAACTCCTTACCACTAATTTTCTTACCTTCATAAACTTTAAATAACACTACAAATTCCTCTATTGAGATTTTGTACGATGATTTTAACCAATGTTTCAACTGGCTTAATTCTCTTTCTGCTGCAATAAAACGTTGTACTTTTTCTGTTGTCATAATTAAAGCCCTCCAATGTAGATTCTAAGATGTAGTTATAGCTTTATAAATTGAATTTCCTTAATAAAATTATATAACATATACACAATTTAATCTATTACAAATTTTATTTATTTTCCGATTAATATTTAATACAAATTCAGTTATTCATATACTCAATGCTATTATGATAATCATATTCTTTAATCATAGGTATTACATTCAATAATGATTTACTTTAAATTTAAACTATTAATTGAATATATTTTCCAAAAATAAAAAACTCTAGCAATAGTCGTAAACCATTGCTAGAGAAGTATATCTAACCACCGATGTAGTTCATATTAATTTTTTTGCGTTGTCTATTTTTAACCGTTTGTTCTGTACGTTCATCTGAATAACGATCATCTCGAACATTCCACAAGCTTATAAGTTGTTCTCTTAATTCGTCATCAGTTACGCCTGATCGTATAAATGATTTAATATTAAAGCCCTCAACAGTACTGAATAAACATCCATAAAATTTACCATCAGATGATAATCGTGCTCTCGTGCAAGTAGAACAAAATGATGCTGACACACTTGTAATTAAACCAAATTTAGCGCCACTATCTTTGTGCTTATAGTACTTCGCTACTTCTCCGAAATATTTTGGGGGTACTGGTTCAATATCAAAATGAGACTCAATCATATCTAGCATCTCATTTTTAGTTACAACTTTACTAAAATCCCACCCATTATCATTACCTACATCCATGAACTCGATAAATCTGATTTCAATATTCTTCTCTTTAAAGTAATCTACCATTGGAATAATTTGATCATCATTAATACCTTTTTGAATGACAACGTTTACTTTAACATGGAAACCAATAGAAACGGCGTAATCAATTTGCTCTAAAATGGTAGTTGCTTTGATATTGCGATTATTTATCGCTTGGAACACTTCATTATCTATGGCATCTAAACTAACATTAATGCGACGCAAACCGGCATCGTATAATTTTTGTCCATGTTTTTTTAATAATAGACCATTAGTGGTCATACCGATATCTTCAATACCATCAATTTGATTTAACTCAGCTATAAGTTGATATAAATTTCGTCTAAGTAGTGGTTCGCCACCAGTTATACGTAACTTCTTCACACCAAGTTCTGCATACACTTTCGCGATTCTAACCATTTCTTCAAACGTTAATAACTCATCTTTAGGTAGGAATACATAGTCATCACCGAAGATTTCTTTAGGCATGCAATAGTCACATCTAAAATTGCAACGGTCTGTTACTGAGATACGTAAATCGCGAATGGGTCGACCTAATTTATCTTTGATTTGTGCAACCATAAATGGACCCCCTTAATGATTTATCTGTTGTTTCAAGTCATCTAAATCTTCTTGATAGTTGATATTCTTATACCAATATTCAGGTGATTGTATGTTAGTAACATCTAAACATTCCGTCGTCACATTATTATAAACATGTCGTAAACTGTAGTCATTCGAAGCTAAAGCTTCATCCATAACGTTTATACAATTTGGATGATAAAAGGCTATAGTTGGTATAACTCGATCATGTTCAGAATAAGCAGCTATATCAATTTGATCTTCTATGAGTCTTGATACTAAAAATTGGTATAAAGCACTAATAGCCTTACCTGTTACCATAGGGGTATCAACAGATATTACAAAAAACAGTTTTTCATCGTTGTATTGTTTCATTACAGTATAAATACCAGCAAGTGGACCTTTATCTTTATTGTTAGCGTCATCTATAATAACATTGTCATGTTTAAATTGATTAGCTAATTGATCATTGGTGCTTATAATAATATCATTAAACATATTAGTCTCTTGTAAGGTTTGAACAATTCGTTGGTAAAATAATTGTCCATCTATTTCGGCAAATGCCTTTGCCTTACCAAAACGTTCTGAATGACCACCTGCTAAAATAATTGCTTTCATTTCCCGTTAACCTCCACTTACTGGAGGAATCAATGCAACAATGTCTGTTGGTTGTATGATATCCTCATCCTGTACAAATTCTTCATTTACTGCAACCTGAAACTTTTTAGTTTTAATTGAAGGATGTCTTTCAAACAGATATTGTTTAAAAGCATCAATGTTAATTACTTCATTAATATCAATTGTTTCACTATCAGTTTGCAAAATTTCTTTTATTTCAGCGAAGTATAATACCTTCATCTTAGTTCTCTCCTTTAGTAGCTAGATCGTGGCTACCTCTTTGATGTCCTTGCCACTCTGCACCGTCTTCCCAAATCTCCTTTTTCCAAATCGGAACGACTTCTTTGATACGTTCAATAGCATATTCGTTAGCTCTATATGCGTCTTTACGATGGGGTGATGAAACTGCAATTAACACCGCTATATCTGAAATTTGAAGTGGCCCAATGCGATGAACAATTGTTGTAATCGTCCCTGGCCAACGCGTTTCTATCTCATCGCCTATTTGTGCTAATTTTTTCTCTGCCATAGGTACATATGCTTCGTATTCTAAATATTCTGTTTTAATACCTTTAGTCCATTCTCTTACATGTCCTGTAAATACAACTACAGCACCTTGGTGTTCATTTATAGTAAATTCTCGATACTGTTCTGTTTGGATGGGTTCAGTAACGATTTCAAATTGTTTCATTTAATGTCAATCCCTTTGCTCTATCCATTGTAATATCCAATAATCATATTGTGATAACGCATGTTTATCATGAACATAATAACAATATTTAACACCGGTTAATTGCTTTAACTGTTCTAATTCTTCAGCAGTCTGATAGACGACCACTTTATCAAAATGTTCATCTTTAAACCCTTCAACCAAAATGATATTACAATCAATTGTAACAGATTGGTCAATCATTTGAGTAAGATTTTGTTTATATGCACGCGTGACAGTTTGTTGATAGTGTTCACCTTGCACAATACTTTGATCTGCTCCAGCATTAAAATGTTTCATATGATCTACATTGTCTTCTTGAAGCGTTATATCATCACCAATGTGGCCATGATGCTTGATCGTGGCTATTGTGTAACCATAAGATTTTAAAAATTGTATCGTGTGTTGCATCAAGGTTGTTTTTCCTGAATTTTTAAAACCAACTATTTGCAAAATCATAGTGTCATTTCCGTTTCATAGACATTCGATTCAGTTAAAATAACATTAACTGTATGACCTGCTTTAAATCCTCTAGTGCCCCCTGGCAACATAATCATTGAATTGCTATGTGCAATTGCTACTACTGCACCAGATTTATTAAATCCTGATGGCACTACTGTCGCACCACTCTGTGAAAATGTAGCAGATGATCGAATAAAACGAGTAAAGGGATTCGCCTTAGTAAAATCTTCCATTAAAGTAGCTTTAACAACTTGAGGGTAATAGGCAGTTGCCCCCATCATATGTTGAATCGCAGGTTTGACAAATAATTCAAATCCAGTGAAACAAGCTGATGGATTACCTGATAAACCAAACAAATATTGCCCATTTGCAACAGCTACGGTTGTTACACTACCTGGTCTCATTGCAACTTTATTAAATAACACCTCTGCATTTACAGCTTTGTAAATTTCAGGTAGATAGTCAAAATCTCCAACAGAAACGCCACCCGTAGTAATTACGATGTCATGTTTTGACATGGCATCTTTGACAACTGAAATACTACTTTGCATATCATCTTGTTGAATTTTATATGCTTCAACGTTTAATCCAGCTTTTTCAGATAGTGCTTTGATCATTGGACCATTTGAATTGCGTATTTTACCTGGTTGTAATTCATCATCCACATCTAATAGCTCACTACCAGTTGCAATGACTGCAATACTTGGGCGTTGTGTCACAGGAACTTTAGAGTAACCATATGTTGCTAGAACGGCTATTGCACCTGGATTAATGATTTGACCTTTTTTCAAGACAATATCACCTGTTGTTGTTTCTTCACCCTTAAGAGATACATTTTCATTTGCTTCAAATGACTTACGTATTGTAAACGTATCTCCATCCTCAACTGTTTGTTCAAACATGACTACTGCATCTGCACCTTCTGGAATTTGGGCTCCTGTCATAATACGTACTGCTTCATTTTGACCTAGTATTTTATCTGAAACTGAACCTGCGCCTATATGATCAATCACTTTAAATTGTTTACGATTTTCTGAGTATGCACCAGCAGAATCTTTACTTCGAATAGCAAACCCGTCATAAGGTGATTTATTAAAACGAGGAATATCATAAGTTGCAACAATATCCTCCGCAAGTACATATCCTAGGCTATCTTCTAACATCACTTCTGTAGTATTCAAATATATATCTTGTTGAACAACACGATTTATCGCTTCTTTAACTGGTATTGGGTTCCTTTTTTCAACTGACATACTTATCATCTCCAAATTATAATTTAAAATCATGATATACTAACCCTATCAGGAGGGTTATTATGTCAAAATTCACTCATATCAATGAACAAGGTAATGCTAAAATGGTAGATGTATCAAATAAAAATATTACTAAACGTACTGCTCAAGCTCATTCTAGCATTACTGTTAACGAAACAATTTATCAACAAATTATAGATAATACTAATAAAAAAGGCAATGTACTTAACACTGCACAAATTGCTGGTATTATGGCAGCTAAAAACACATCGACGATTATACCTATGTGTCACCCTCTACCTTTAACAGGTATAGATGTTCAATATAACTGGCAAATTAATGATAATACTACATACACATTAAATATCACGGCTATTGTCTCCACTACAGGAAAAACAGGCGTTGAGATGGAGGCATTAACAGCCGCTTCTGCAACTGCTTTAACTGTTTACGATATGACCAAGGCTGTCGATAAAGGTATGATTATCGGTGAGACTTACCTTGAATCAAAATCAGGTGGCAAATCTGGTGACTATCGTCGTTAAGTTATTTCGAGCGCTCATATAATGTTTCAATTTAAATAATAAAGTCATGGATGCAAAACTTCAATTAGGGAAACCTATCATTTAAGTTTAAATCCATGACTATTTTTTTATTTATTCAATTCATGCAACATATGGTTTAATTCTGGCTTGATTAACTTTTCAATAGCCAATTTCACAGCTCCAGTAGATCCTGGCAGAGTATAAATTAATTTGTTCTTCACTGAACCAGCTACTGCTCTTGATAACAATGCTTTAGTTCCGACATCCTCTGTGTAACTTAAATATCTGAATAATTCTCCAAAACCTTCGATTTCTTTATCCAAAAGTGGCTTAACCGCTTCTATCGTAACATCTCTTTGTGCAATGCCAGTTCCACCAGTTGTAATTATGACATCAATATCAGATGCCAACCACTGTTCAATTTGAGATTGAATAGCTACTTTATCATCTTTGACAATAGCATAGTTTGAATTTAATACTTCGACATTGATATCTTGTATTAAAGTTTGTACAAGTTGACCACCTTTATCCGTCTCTTTATTCCTAGTATCAGATACAGTTAAAACTGCACATTGAATCATTCTATCTACTTTCGCGTGATCATGTTCATGCATTAATTCCACTCCTATCCGAATAATTGATTGATTAAATGAATGGCATCTAACGTCTTCGTTGTACCATGTATAAGCATTCGTCCACCCTCAAAACTAACAATTCGATGCCCTTTATATTCAAACATTATCATATATTTGTTTTCTCGATAATTAAGGTGATGTTGCTTAAGAAATTCACGTACCATTTCCTGGGAAATTTTATCATTCTCATATTGTACTGTATCTCTACCACATAACGTTGCATATAATGTATGCTGTTTATTTAAATAAGGAAAGGAAGGATTTGAACCACATGTTGGACACTCTTTTCTAAACATACGGCTAAAACCAAATGTAAAATGTTGACCATCCCATATATCTCCATAAGTTAATTTAGTAGGCACTGATTGCTCAGTTAATAATTTAAAGGCATCTCGCAATTGAAAACTTGTAGTCATCGTAACAGCAGGTTGTATAACACCTACAGTGTCACAAGTTAAATTAATTGCTGGTAGTTGAGGCATTAAACAGTTGAAACAAGGTGTCTCTCCTGGAACAAATGCTACTTCTATATAAGTACTCTGCACGACACCACCATATATCCAAGGTATATTCTCTTTAAAAGAAAAGTCATTAATTAATTGTCTTGTTTCAAAATTATCTGTCGCATCAATAATAAGATCTACATGTTTAGCATACTTATCTAAAAAATAATAATCGACATGTGTAATAAAAGTTTTTAGTTTCAAGTCATGGCGCAATGCTTTTAAATGGCGTTCCGCTGCTACAACTTTAGGCAACATTGTATTAGCATCTTCTTCAGTAAATAATGTTTGTCGTTGTAAATTGCTAAATTCAATATAATCTCTATCTACAATTGAAAGTGTTTTGATTCCCGCACGAACGAGACCCTCAGCAACATGGGTTCCTAACGCTCCCATACCAACAATGAGTACATGTTTTTGACTAATTTTCTGTTGTCCTTCGTGTCCTATTCCTTTAAACAAAGTTTGTCTAGAATAACGTTCACTCGTCATTTTCATTGCCCTCTCTAGTTAATATCCATTTCTATCATTATATCGAACAAAGCGGGAGTGGTACAGAATTCAATATGAATTCATCGGCCACACCCGCAATGTTGACTAGATTTAATAATAGTCTATTATAAGCAACTTGTTAACTTAGATAATAACCATAAATCTGCTATAACGCTAAAATTTTATAATTTTCATCCCAATCTATCTTTAATTAACCTATCTTAATAATTTTATCAGCCAATACTTCAGCTTCAAAATTAGAATGTGTGACAAAGATGATTGGTATTTTCCATTCTTTAAAAATACGTTTAATTAACTTTATTCCTTCATCTCTCGTTGCATCATCTAGACTTGAAAATGGCTCATCTAATAAAATCAAGTCTGGCTTTGTACTTAGTGTTCGAGCTAAAGCAACACGTTGAGATTCTCCACCAGAAAGTGTCGATGGATATTGCTCTTTTAGATGATGAATATTTAGACGATCCATTAAATCATCTATATGGACAGATGGTTCAGACATAAAAGTTATATTTTTGTAAACTGTCATATTAGGAAACAATTGGTAATCTTGGAATAAATAGCCAATTTTGCGATTTTGTATTTTCAGATTGACTTTATGCTCAGTATCAGTAATCAGTCTGTCATTGACTTTGATATAGGCTTTATCTGGCGTTCTTAAACCTGCTATCATATTTAGCACTGTGGTTTTACCTATTCCAGAAGGCCCTCGGATTGCGTAAATTTTAGGGACTGTATCGTTAATGTTAATATCAATAAATGTCTTTTTTAATTGATATTGAAGCTTTAATTCTAACATCTACTCTACCTCCCTATATTTATCTTTATTCGCAAAATTCAATACACCAATTACCGTAATTGAAAATGCGACTAACACAAGCACCCATAACCAAGCTTGATTTTCTCTACCTTGTTCAACTAAGAAATAAATTTCAAGTGGTAACGTGTTAGTTTTATTAGGTATATAGCCTGCAACCATTAATGTTGCACCGAATTCACCTATTGCACGTGCAAAACTCATCATTATACCCGCTATAATTGATCGTTTAGATAGCGGTAAAATTAGACGATAGAATATTTTATTCTCACTTGCCCCCATGATGCGAGCAGTATTTAGCATTTTCGGGTTAATACTTCTAAATCCTTGAATAGTGTGTTGATACATTAACGGAAAACTAACAATGACAGATGCAATTACTGCACCTGTCATTGTGAATACTACTGGAAGATGTAGTATGTTTTCAAAAAATTGTCCTACAACACTTCTAGGAGAAAATATTATAAGTAAAATAAACCCTAGCACCGTAGGAGGTAGAACAATGGGTAATAATATAAAACTTTCAAGGAGTTTAGTAAGATGCCCTTTTCCTTTATAAAGCAACCGGCAAACAAAGATACCTAGTACTGATACAATAATGGTACTTATGACAGCCACTTGAATCGAAATCCAAAAAGGTGTAATGTCAGGCATACTTATTACCTCCTAAATTTCAAAATAATATTCTTTCAAGATATCTTTTGCTTTTTTAGATTTTAAGAAGTCCATCCACTCTTTTGCAAGTTTCTTATCTGAAGTAGCACCTGCTTCGTAAGTGATTGGTTTTTTAAGTTCAGCTTCTTTAATTTCGTTTACTTTATCTGTTTTCTTTTTATCAGTATATAAATCAGTTTCATAAACAAAGCCCATTTCAGCGTTGCCTTTTTCAACATAATTTAATACTTGTTTAACATCTTTAGCGTAAACTAAATTATCTTTAACTTCACCGTATAAACCTTGATCTTCTATGTATTGTTTCGCATATTTACCTGCTGGAACTGTTTTAACTTCACCAATCGCTAATTTTTCATTATCTTTTAAATCTTTAACTGATGATTTATCGCTATTTTTATCTCCAACTAAGACAAGTTTGTTATGAGCGTATTTATATATATCGTGTGCTTTGTCTTTGTCTTTTAACATATCAACATCTTTAGTATTTGCAGACATAAATACGTCAGCTGGAGCACCTTTTTCGATCTGTTGTCTTAATGCACCTGAACCACCATAGTTAAAGCTTACATCAACATTTTTATGATCTTTTTTAAATTCTTTTTCTAATGCTTTACTAACATCACCTAAGCTCGCTGCTGCCGAAATTTGTAATTCTTGTTTTTTGTCATTATCTTTTTTACTAGAATCAGATGATTTATTGCCACTATCATTACTACCAGAATTTGAACATCCTGCTAAAATAATTACTAAAGTAGCAATCACTGACATGAAATGTTTAATATTCATTTCTTAATCCCTTCCTTTTATACATTCAATTATACGCTATTCTTAATTTATACATTCAATTATACGCTATTCTTAATCTTTTGAAAGGTATAAATTATAAAAATTCACCTAATATCCATATTATTAAATACATTTAATATACTATTAATTATTTATATGTAATTTAAATCTTTTCAAATTGTGACTAAAAGTTTTAATATAGAATTACATATCCTTAAAGGAGAAATATAAATGAACAAAGATGTGTTACAGGGGCAACCTATTATCCGCTATGAAGATGGACAATTAATAAATACAACAGATAGTTATGTTACAGAATTTCCATTGACTATCAATGTAAACGGTACAGAATTCGCAACGGTTATTTGTAGCCCGACACATATGGAAGAACTTGTAGTTGGATTTTTAGCCTCAGAGGGAGCTATTTATAAAAAAGAAGAAATAAAATCATTACAAATAGATGATAGCAAAGGCTTTGCACATGTAGAGTTAACTAAAGATTTAGGCGATCGCTTTGAATACTCTACTAAACGCATGATTGCATCTTGTTGCGGAAAAAGTAGAGAATTTTACTTTCACAATGATGCGGCAATAGCTAAAACCTCAATGTCAAAAATAACATTAACTCCTAAACAAGTACTCAATATGATGACTGGATTACAAACTGCAAGTACATTATTTAAACAAACTGGTGGGTTGCACAATGCCGCCATTAGCGATGGTGATGAATTTTTCGAACATAGACAAGATATTGGTCGCCATAATGCTCTAGATAAACTATATGGTTTTTGTCTTGAAAGACGTATTCCTGTAAGAAATAAGGTGCTTATTTTTAGTGGACGTATTTCATCTGAAATATTATTAAAGGCGGCTAAAATAGGTGTAGGCGTTATATTATCTAAATCCGCACCTACGACTTTAGCTATAACATTAGCCAACGATTTAAATATTACTGCTATTGGCTTTATTAGAGATGGAAGTTTTAATGTTTATAGTCACCCTGAACGTATTAAAGCCACAGAGTAGTTGGAATAATTAGTTTAAACTACTCTGTGGCTTATTTAATTAACTTCTTCTTTAACTATGTGGTAAACAAAACTTTGATACGTATAACCTTGTTTTAAATACATATCTTTTGCTGTGTCTTCTCCATCAGCTACAAGTATAACTGGTCGTTCATTTGCTAAGTTACCTATGTATGCTTGTATTGTTGATCCAATACCTTGTCTTTGAAATTGCTCAATTACACCAAAACTATCAATTTCAATAGTTTCGTCAGTAATAATAACATCAACAGTCCCTACTGGTTCATTTTCAACATAAGCAACTAATCGTTTTTTATTGTCTTTTTTTTGTAGGATGGTTTGTCTTACATTATTAACACTTTCAATAGCAAATGGTTTACCATAAGGCAATGCAAATGAATAATAGATATTCAAATAATCTTCTATATTGCTTTCATCAACTTCTTTAATGTCTACATCATTTCTACTAGTTAACTGTGTTAATTCAGTTCCTTCTATAATATAGAATTCAAGTATGCCTAATTGAAAACCTCTATCTTTAATTGCATTTATCCACTCCTGGCTTAATCTTTCATTCTCTGGAAAAGTAAACGCTAAGTGATTTGAATCCTGTTTTTGATGCAGTTCATATTGAGAGGTCATATCCTTGAACCACTGATCTAATGTCGGCATTTCTTTATAAAACCACTTATTCGTATCATACTTAAGCGGTTCTGAAGGTGTTAAATAAATAATTTTCTGCTTATCTTCATGATATAAATGCCCATCTTGCGCAATATTATGTATTGATATATTTGACATACCAATATTCACCCACCCTATTAGCTTGATAAATTTATTGTATCAAACTTTTAAAGCGTGAATGATTTAAAAGTGTTACACCAATTAAACTTGCAATAATGGCTTTAATAATATCTCCAGGTATAAATGTAAATGACAATAAGAATGCTTTGCTTGCATGGATATTTATAATGAAGCCCATAATAATCGTACCCACGATATCTAAGAATAATACACCAATAACTAAAGTAGCGACTAATAATATCGCAAAGTTAATTTTATTAAAGTATCGGTCTCTCACTAATCCTATACCAAATGCAACTACTGGATATAAGAATATGAATCCGGCTGATGGTCCCGCAAATACTCCGATTCCTCCACGTCCACCAGATAGAACTGGTAAACCTGCAGCAGCTAATAGTAAAAAGACGATGACACTCAGTGTCCCATATTTTTTACCTAGAATAATACCTGCTAAAAATATGCCTATATTTTGTAAAACAATAGGTACTGGCATAATCGGAAGCGGGATTCCTGGTACCAATCCTAAAACACAAATAATTGCTGTCATTAAAGCTGTGTAAACTAAATTTCTTGTATTCATGTTGTATCCTCCTTCTACGAAAATGATTATACCACTAATGTAAACTTTATAAAATAAAAAGTTTACATTCAAGAAGGAGAATCTACTTTTTTAGCTAAATCAGTAATATAATTAAAGAAGTCATCATGCTTAACATCAGTGACAACTTTGATAGAACGCCCACTTTCTTTAATAAATGTACGACCTTGACTAGGCCCTTTAAATTCTACATCTACATTCAATGATTTATATTGAACTAAATCAGGTTTCCCTATATAAGCAGTGGTTAAGACATCCCATAAGAAGTATGTAGAATTTGTAATAAAGTGTGTCAAAGGTGGTACTGCAGCATAGCTAACTCCTAAAAAATCTACACCAGGATATTGACGTTCATCAGCCCACATTTGTCGAATGTCTAATGTTAACGGAACTTGATTGGTGCTTTCTAAAGCTACCATATCTATCGCTATTTCACTATCAAATACTGTCTTAACCGCCTCCGGATCCCAAAACGCATTCCACTCAGCTGTACCATCATGTTCAGGCTCTTCTACGTTACCTTTTTCGAGAAACGTTCCGCCCATCCAAACTAATTTTTCAATATTATTTTGAATGCTAGGTTCAATTTTAAGCGCTTTAGCCAAATCTGTTAGTGGTCCAGTAAATAGTAAAGTTACAGGTTCACTTGATTGACTTAATACTCTCATAATGTCCTCATACGCTTCTATATCACTGATGGTAGACTGTTCATTGGTAGTTGATTCATTTAATATGGGTAACGCATCCATAAAGAATGCATGCATTCTCCATTCTTTTGGAAAAGGATTAGCCCCACGTTCATAGGACGGCGCAACCTGTAAAGAATTATTAGAAAATCGATTTATAATTTTACATGAAGCGCTGACTGAAGGTTCTAAATAACAATCTGCTCCTATAGTACTAACACCTACTAATTCGATATCATCCATTTGTAATAATAAAAACAAAGATATTAAATCATCTACTCCACCATCGTGATTAAAATATACTTTACGCAAAAAGATTCCTCCTTACATACATTTGTAAATTTAAAAAAGCTACGACTACATTATATGTAATCATAGCTTAAATATCATAAATAATTGATTATAGTTTTTATATTTTATTATTTACTAGCTTTAAGTAACTTGTCTTTTAAATCTTTTCTCATAAAGTCAAGCGTATAAGGGTCATTATACCAGTATGTTTCAGCTTTAACTTCAATAACATTATTATTTTTCACTGCAGGTAAATTTTTCCATATATTAGTTGTTTCATAACTTGGTTTAGATTTACCTTCACCAGTTGATACGATATAATCACCAGCTACGTCTTCAATTTTTTCTTGGCTTACTTCAGCCCAACCTTCTTTCTTAACTAAATCTTGTTGTCCTTTAGACATTTTTAAATCAAAGGCTTGATATAATACTTCGCCACCACGCCCCCAGTTGTCGCCGTAAGTGTAAACTTTTTTATCAAATTCATCTAAGATAGAAACTGTTGAATCTTTACCAATCGCATCTTTGATTTCTTTTCCATCTTTTTCAGTTTGTTTCTTCCATTTGTCTTCCCATTTTTTAACTTCGTCTTCTTTACCCATAATCTTACCTAGCATTTCTTGTTGTTCTAAATATTTATGTTTTCCATAATCAACTACAATTGTTGGGGCAATTTTTTGATATTTTTTAATGTTTTTATCAGTAGAGTAAGCAATAATTAAATCAGGTTTTTTCTTAGCAACTTTCTCAACGTCAGCTTCACCAATTTTAGTCGTGTCTTTAAATTTATTTTTTAAAATTGGACTTTGATCAACTTGATTATTTACTGCAACAATATTTGCGCCTAATTTATGTAAACCACCCGCAAAAGTAGGTGCTACTACCGCAATACGTTTAGGATCTTTAGGGATTTTTATAGTTTTCCCACTATCTAATTTATATGATTTTGTTTCTTCTTTTGAATCGGATTTACCTGAACCACCATTATTACCACATGCAGCTAAAACGATGATTAGAACAAGTAAAGGTAAAATTAACTTTTTCATAACATCCTCCTATTGAAAACGATTATCAATTTCACCAAAAATTATATCCTACTCCCTCTTTATTTACAATAAAAATTTTAATAATTTGTGAAATTAAAAAGAGGCTGAGACAAAATAAAATGTCTCAGCCTACTTTATCATT